>VEQC01000128.1 GCA_018883455.1 Limnohabitans sp.
GGTATAGCCTGTCCCCCCCCCGCGCGGGACGATGGTCAGTCCCAATTGAATGCAGGCCTGCACCAAAGCCGCCATTTCGGCTTCGGAATCCGGGGTGAGCACCACAAAGGGGTATTCCACCCGCCAGTCCGTCGCATCGGTCACATGGCTCACGCGGGAGAGACCGTCAAATTTGATGTTGTCGTGTGCCGTATGGCGGCGCAGGAGTCGGGTGGCTTGGCGGCGCAAATCGGCCAAGGCCTCAAACTGCGCGGCAAAACGCTCGACCGCTTGACGCGCTTGGGCGAGCAGCTCGCCCACGAGTTGGTCCCGCTCGGCGTCCACTTCCGGGGTGCGGCGGCGCGCTACCTCGTGCAAGCGGTGGTGCAAGGCCTCGACCAGTTGATGGCGCCGCTTGGGGCTATCGAGCGGGTCGTCCTGTAAATAGGGGTTGCGTTGAACCACCCAAATATCGCCCAACACCTCGTAGAGCATGCGTGCAGAGCGCCCCGTCTGGCGCTCTTGCCGCAAACGCCCGAGCAAGGCCCACGCAGGGGCGCCGAGCAAGCGCTCCACGATTTCACGGTCCGAAAACGAGGTGTAGTTGTACGGAATCTCGCGCAACCGGGGGCTATCGGTGCCAGCGTTGAGCAGGTGATGAAGGGTGTTTGGGGCGTTCATGAATGGGGGGGCGCGAGTCGACGCATCGCTAGGTCTGAATATTACCCTAGGGGGGGCGGCCCCACTGCGGGAAGGGCCGTCAGGCCCAGCGCAAAAAGCCCCACTGGCAGAGGGCCTGTAGGGTGATCAGGCCCAGATAGGTTTGCATTTTGCCGTCCACCCCCGTCCACCACAGGCCGGCCACGAGCACCAAAGAGCCCAAAATGCCTTGCAAAACGCCCAGCCCAAGCGCCCCTAAACGCGCCCAGGTCCGCAGACCCTGGGGCCAGAACCGCGCCCAAACCGCCCATAGCAAGGCCATGGCCCAAGCGGGGGCCAGAAAGTGCAGCAAATGCAGGAGTTGATCCAACAGGTCCATGGCGGGGCAATTTTATAATTCGCGCCATGGCAGTCTGGGCCTTAGGCCTCAATCATCAAACCGCACCGCTCGATTTGCGCGGGCGTTTTGCGTTCGCCCCCGAAGAAATGGGCTCGAGCGTGGCCAATCTACGCCAATTCAGCCCCTCCCACGACGAGGTGGCCATCCTCTCGACGTGCAATCGCACGGAGATTTACGCCGCAGGTGACACCCCGGCCATCCAGCAAACCCTGCAATGGCTGGCCCAGAGTGGCGGCATCGACGCGGAGGCGCTGGCCCAACATGTCTACACCTTGCAGGCCAGCGATGCCGCCCGGCATGCCTTTCGCGTGGCCAGCGGCCTCGACTCCATGGTCCTGGGCGAGGCCCAAATTCTGGGTCAGATGAAGGACGCCGTGCGCGCCGCCGCCGATGCCGGCGCCCTGGGCACCACGCTCAACCAACTCTTTCAGCGCTCCTTTGCCATTGCCAAAGAAGTGCGCACCAGCACCGAAATCGGGGCGCACTCCATCAGCATGGCCGCTGCTGCCGTGCGCTTGGCCGGACAACTCTTTGAAGACCTCTCGCGCTGCCGCGTCCTTTTTGTGGGGGCGGGCGAAATGATCGAGTTGTGTGCCACCCACTTTGCGGCGCGCACCCCGCTCTCCATCACGATCGCCAACCGCACCCTCGAGCGCGGGGAAAAACTGGCGCAGCAATTTGATGCCGAGGTGTTGCGTCTGGCCGAACTGCCGCAGCACCTGCACCGCTTTGATATCGTGGTGAGCTGCACCGCCAGCACCCTGCCCCTCATTGGCCTGGGCGCGGTGGAGAGTGCCCTCAAACAACGCAAGCATCGTCCCATGTTCATGGTCGATCTTGCCGTCCCGCGCGACATCGAACCCGAAGTGGCGGCGCTGCAAGACATCTACCTCTACACCGTGGACGATCTAGCCGACGTCGTGCAAACCGGTCAGGCGCATCGCCAGGCCGCGGTGGCGCAGGCCGAAGCCATCATTGACGCCGGGGTGCAAAACTTCGTGCACTGGCTCGACCAACGCAGCCAGGTGCCCCTCATTCGTGAACTCAACGCCCAAGCCGAGGCTTGGCAGGCACAGGAAGTGGCCAAAGCGCAGCGCCAGCTCGCTCGAGGCGAACCGGTGGACGCGGTGCTCGCCCAACTGGCCCGCAGCATGAGCCACAAAATGTTGCACGGCGCCTTGGCCGAGTTGCACGCCGGCGACCCCCAGGCGCGCGATCGCGCGCGCCACGCCATCGAGCATTTCTTTTTGCGCGGCAACCGTTAGGCCCGGCCATGAAAGCCTTTTTGCGCGCGCAACTGGAGCGCTACGCCCAACGTTTGGAAGAGCTCGACTTCCTGCTCAGCCGAGGGGATATCCAATCCGACATGACCCAGTTCTTAGCGCTCTCGCGCGAGCACGCCGAGGTCTCGGCCATTGCATCGCGCTGGACGCGCTGGCAGGCGCGTGCGCGAGACCGTGAAGCGGCGCTGCTGATGCAATCCGAGCCCGGCATGGCCGAACTGGCCGCCGAGGAGCTGGCCGATACCGAGCGAGAGCTCGTCAGCCTTGAGGCCGAACTGCAACGCATGCTCCTGCCCAAGGACCCGGATGACGCACGCCCCGCCTTTTTGGAGATTCGCGCGGGCACGGGCGGCGATGAATCTGCGCTGTTTGCCGCCGACCTGCTGCGCATGTACACCCGATATGCCGACCGTCAAGGCTGGCAGGTGACGCTGGTGAGCGAATCGCCCAGCGAACTGGGCGGCTACAAAGAAGTGGTGCTGCGCATCGAGAGCGCGCACGAGGGCGTTTATGGTCGCCTCAAATTCGAGTCGGGTGGCCACCGCGTGCAACGCGTGCCCGTCACCGAGTCCCAAGGCCGTATCCACACCAGCGCCTGCACGGTGGCGGTGCTCCCCGAGCCGGACGAGCGCGCGGCCGTGGCCTTGAATCCGGCGGACTTGCGCATCGACACCTTTCGCGCCAGTGGCGCGGGCGGTCAGCACATCAACAAAACCGATTCCGCCGTACGCGTCACCCACTTGCCCACGGGCTTGGTGGCCGAATGCCAAGACGACCGCTCCCAGCACCGCAACAAAGCACGGGCCCTGCAAGTACTGGCTGCGCGCTTACAAGAGAAAGAACGCCAAGAGCGTGCCGCCAAAGACGCGGCGCTGCGCAAGGGCTTGATTGGCAGCGGCGACCGCAGTGACCGCATTCGCACCTACAACTTTCCGCAGGGCCGGCTCACTGACCACCGCATCAACCTGACCCTGTACAAGCTCACCCTGATTTTGGAGGGTGATTTAGGTGAAGTGATCGACGCCTTGGGTCAAGCCCACGAAGCCGAGCAACTCGCCGCCCTGGAAGTGGGCGCGGCATGAGCACGCCCACTGCCATGAGCCCCCTTGCGCCCCCCCCTCCGAGTCCTCCCCCTGCCACGGTGGGTGCGGCCCAAGCCTGGGCCGAGCGCGGCGGGCTCCCCCGGCTAGAGGCGCAGCTCCTGGTATTGCACAGCCTCGGGCGTGACCCGCAAGACCGGGCTTGGCTCCTGGCGCACGATGATGCCCCGCTGGATGCGCCCCAATGGGAGCGCTTGCACGCGGCGGTTCGCGCCAGACTCGACACCGTGCCCATGGCCTACCTCTTGGGGGAGCGGGAATTCCATGGCCTGCGCTTGCAAGTCGATGCCCGCGTGCTCGACCCGCGTCCGGATACGGAAACCTTGGTGGACTGGGCGCTGGACCTGGGCCCTCAATTGCCCCCTGGGCCCATTCTGGATTTGGGCACTGGCAGTGGGGCGATCGCTCTGGCGCTGGCCCACGCCTGGCCAGAGGCGCAGGTTTGGGCGGTGGATCGCAGCCCCGAGGCCCTCGCGCTGGCCATGAGCAATGCCCAGCGGCTGGGGTTGGCCCTGCACGGGCTGGTGAGCGATTGGTTCGGGCAAATCACGGGGGACTTTGCCTTGGTGGTGAGCAACCCCCCCTACATCGCGGAGTCGGACCCCCATCTCCAGGCCCTGCGCCATGAGCCCCGCCAAGCCTTGGTGAGCGGCCCCCAGGGGCTCGATGACTTGCAACGCCTCATCCGAGCCGCTCCCGCCCATTTGCGCGACGGCGCCTGGCTGCTGCTCGAACACGGCCACGACCAGGCCGACGCGGTGTGTGGGCTCCTGCGCGAGGCGGGCTTTGCCCAGGTACAAAGCCGTACGGATCTTGCGGGCATCCGACGCTGTAGCGGCGGATGCTGGTCGGCCCTAAAATAGGGTCATTCGATTGACGACTCACCGATTAAAGGATGCCCCGCATGAGCGATGTGCAACAACGCATTGACGAATTGGTTAAATCCAACGAGGTGCTGCTTTTCATGAAAGGCAGTGCCAGTTTTCCCATGTGTGGCTTTTCTGGCCGCGCGATTCAAATTCTCAAGGCCTGCGGAGTGGACCCCAAGGCCTTGAAAACGGTCAATGTGCTTGACGATGCCGAAATTCGCCAAGGCATCAAGGAATACAGCAACTGGCCCACCATCCCGCAGCTTTACGTGCGGGGTGAATTCATTGGCGGCTCGGACATCATGATGGAGATGTACGAATCCGGCGAATTGCAAAAAACACTGCAAAGCTGAGCGCGCCGCGCTTAGCTCACGGGCCCGCTTGGGCCCATTTTTTTTGCGCGGCCAGCACCGCCTGCGGATAGGCCCACTGGCCCCGACTGCCGTTGTAGCGGCCCAGCGCCAGCGCCAAATCGCCCTTTTCGAGGGACAAATAGTGGCGCAGGATGACACAGCCAAAGCGCAGGTTCACTTGCAGGTCGAAAAGGCTGGCTGGGTCCCCCTGGGCTAAAACGCGCGGCCAAAAGGGCATGACTTGCATATACCCCCTGGCCCCCGCGTGACTGACCGCAAACTTGCGCCAGCCGCTCTCCACTTCGATGAGCCCCAACACCAAGTCGGGGTCAAGCCCGGCACGTCGGCTCTCGTACCAAACGGTGCGCAAAAAATCCAGGCGCAAACCCGGTGCATCGAGCTCGTGCGCCATGCGGCCGGGCGTGCCCGCGCCGCGGCGCTTTTGTAGCTCACGCGTGAACAAGGGGTGCACCCGCTGCAACCAGGCCGCTTGGGCGGGGTCTGTCGGGGCGGCGTTGGTGGGAGGCGCCTCCGAAGCTTGGGCGAGCGTTGCGCGCAAAGCCGCCCGCACGGCATCGGAGAGGTCTTCCTCCCGTTGGGTGCCCGCCAGCGCCGGGGGCGATAACGTGCTGGCCAGCACCCCCAGAACCACGCCACAGCGACGGGCCCAGGCGAGGGGCCTTTCACCGGCAGGGTGAGCGCGCCCCGACATGGGCACCGGCGCGCTTACTGCGCGTGCAAATGCTCGCGACGCAGCCAAGACACCACCTCCGCCGCAGCCACCGGCGTGGGCGCGCTGTCGCGCCGGTGTTGGTACTCGACCTTGCCCTCTTTGAGGCCTTTGTCGCCAATGGTGATGCGGTGCGGGACGCCAATGAGCTCCCAATCGGCAAACATGGCCCCGGGGCGTTCGCCGCGGTCGTCCAAAATGACGTCCACCCCAGCGGCGAGCAACTCGGCGTAAATGCGCTGGGCTTGGGCGCTCACCGCCTCGCTGCGGTCCATGCCGATGGGGCATACCACCACGGTAAAGGGCGCGATGGCGTCTGGCCAAATGATGCCGCGCGCGTCGTGGTTTTGCTCAATCGCCGCGGCCGGCAAACGGGTGATGCCGATGCCATAGCACCCCATCTCCATCCACTGAGGCTTGCCGTTTTCGTCCAAAAAGGTGGCGTTCATGGCCTGAGAGTACTTGGTGCCCAGGTAGAACACGTGCCCCACTTCAATACCCCGTTCAATGGCCAATTCGCCCTTGCCATCGGGCGAGCAGTCCCCTGCCACCACATTGCGCAGGTCAGCCACCAAGCTGGGCTCGGGCAGGTCACGTCCCCAGTTCACGCCCGTCATGTGAAAGTCCACGACATTGGCTCCGCAAATCCAATCGTGCAGGACCGCGACCTCGCGGTCCGCCACCACCTGCAGGGGTTGCCGCAGGTTGAGGGGACCGAGGTAGCCTGGCTTGCAGCCAAAATGCGCCTCGATTTCGGCCAGGGTGGCAAATCGAAAACCTTTTTCGAAGCCGGGCAACTTGGACACCTTGACTTCGTTCATGTCGTGGTCTCCGCGCAGCAACAACAGCCAAACCGTGGTTTGGCTCAGGTTGCCCGCATCGTCAAGGGTGTCGGTGGCTAGAACCAAGGACTTCACCGTGCGCGCCAGCGGCACGCCCAGCAACTCGGCCACTTGCTCGCAGGTGCTGCGCCCCGGCGTGGGGGTTTGCGCCAGCGGTTCAGTGGCCGCCGCGCGCGGCTGTGTGGGGGCCAGGGCTTCGGCCTTCTCCATGTTGGCCGCGTAATCGCTCTGCGGGCAATAGACGATGGCGTCCTCGCCTGTGGCGGCGATCACTTGGAACTCCTCCGAGAGATCACCCCCGATGGCGCCACTGTCAGCCGCCACCGCTCGGTAGCGCAGGCCAAAGCGGTCAAAAATCCGGCGATACGCCGCGGCCATGGTTTGATAGCTCTTTTGCGCGCCCGCCGCATCGCGGTCAAAGCTGTAGGCGTCTTTCATGATGAATTCGCGCCCGCGCATGAGGCCAAAGCGGGGCCGGCGTTCATCGCGAAACTTGGTCTGGATTTGGTAGAGGTTCTTGGGCAGCTGTTTGTAGCTGCGAAACTCCAGCCGTGCGACATCCGTCACGACTTCCTCGCTCGTGGGCTGAACCACGAAATCCCGGCCATGGCGGTCTTGAATGCGCAGGAGCTCGGGGCCCATTTTTTCAAAGCGGCCCGTCTCTTGCCAGAGTTCAGCAGGTTGCACTACGGGCATGGTCATCTCGATGGCCCCGGCCCGGTTCATTTCTTCGCGCACGATGGCCTCGACCTTGCGAATCACCCGCAAGCCCATGGGCATGTAGTTGTAAATACCTGCGCCCAAGCGCTTGATCAAGCCGGCGCGCATCATGAGTTGGTGACTGACGACCTCGGCATCGGCCGGGGCTTCCTTGAGGGTGGAGATGAGGAACTGACTGGCTTTCATGTTGGCAATGGGGGTACTGGTCAGGCTCACAGAAGTGTGGGCATAATCGGCTCAGTACACAAAATTGAGGTTTGATTATGCTCGACCGTGAGGGGTTCAGGCCCAATGTCGGCATCATCCTGCTCAACCAGCGCAACCAGGTGTTTTGGG
>VEQC01000008.1 GCA_018883455.1 Limnohabitans sp.
GCCCAGACTGGACACCGTCGGCGCGTGTCATATTCGTGCTTGGGTATCGAGGGTGACCACCCCCATGGCACGCAACATCTTCACGGAGAGATAACCCGCCTCGTTGCTCGACGCACTAGAGAGCAAGAAGCCCGTGGTGTTCCAGCGGTTAACCGTCAGGCCTTTGTCGTTTTGCGCCACGAAGTTGGCGTCGCGATCGGCTTTGAGGTGTTTGGCGATGCGCGTGAGCGCTTCGTCCCAGGAGAGCCGCTTCCACTCTTTGCTGCCGGCCTCTCGCACCTCGGGGTAATGCAGTCGGTTGGGGCTGTTGATCATGTCGGCCAAACCCGCGCCCTTGGGGCAGAGCGTGCCGCGGTTAACCGGATGGTCGGGGTCTCCCTCCACGTGCACCAATGCGGGCTTGTTGTTCTTGGCGTTGTCGCCCAGGGTGTACATGATCACCCCACAGCTCACCGAGCAGTAGGGGCAAGTGCTGCGCGTTTCGGTGGTGCGAGCGAGTTTGAAGTTGCGGGTCTGCGCCAGTGCAGCCATGGGCGAGAAGCCGAGCGCCACCAGGCTAGAGCCGATCAGGCCTGCGCTACTGACGTGAAAAAAATGCCTTCGGTTCATATCCATCATCGAAACTCCAATCCATTGAGAGGGCATGGCGGGGCGATTGGCGATCGCGTACAAAACAACCCGCAGTTAAACAGTGGGGTACAGCAAGGGTTATTGTTTGTTGGGAACTGACTTTGAAGTCAATCCAACCGAATGCATCGTATGAGGGAATCCCAACATTTGGAATAGGCAGTTCATCCTAAACAGGTCTAAAAAATACCGGAAGATTTTTTTTAGGGTAACTCCTGTTTGATTGGTGGCCATCTATGTGGATGCTCAAGGGTTCCAATTCGAACATACAAGTGGTCAGGCAGAGATGCAATTGCAAACCAAAAATTCAGGAGAAATCGATGTCGAATTCGAGCCTATTGAGGACAGGCTGCATCGCATGGGTAGCCGTCATCGCTTCCTTGTTACCCGCGCAGGCGCAGACCATTGAGAAGATGAAACAGTTCAAGGTGGCCAACACCAACTTGAACATTCCCACGGTTGCGCAAGAGGGTCGCAACGCCGAGGCCATTCGGGCCAACCTGCGAAAGGTCAAGTTGCCCCCAGGCTTCAAGATTGATCTTTTCGCCATCGTTCCCGATGCGCGCCACATGGCTGTGGGGCCGAGCACCAACATGCTGTTTGTGGGTACGCGCAAAACCACCGTCTGGGCCGTGACCGACCGCAACAGCGACAACGTGGCCGACGAAGTCAAACCCTTTGCCAACAGCCTGAATTTCAAAGTGCCCAACGGCGTGTGTTGGACGCGCGATGGCTTTCTCATCGTGGTCGAGCATAACCGTGTGCTCAATTTCCCCGCCGCGGAATTCTTCTATGAAGGTCCGGATGTGGCCGTGATTGAAGCCGTGCCCCAAGGTCAACTCGTGCCCGTGGAGGAGGAGTCCTTCAACCACGGCGCACGCACCTGCCGCGTGAGCAAGGACGGCCAGCTCTACATCACCCTCGGGCAGCCGTACAACGTCCAACCCAAGGACAAAGTGGCCCTTTACGAAAAGCTCGGCATTGGCGGCATGATTCGCCTCGACCCGTTCGATGGCTCCAAGCGTGAAGTGGTTGCGCGCGGCGTGCGCAACTCCGTGGGCATGGACATCAGCCCCAAAGATGGCACTGTTTGGTTTACCGATAACCAAACCGATGGCATGGGTGACGACATTCCACCCGGCGAACTCAACCGCATCACCAAAAAGGGGGGAGAGCACTTTGGCTACCCCTTCATCCACGGCAATAACGTGCAAATTGCTGGCTCCGGTGCGGCACCGGACTTGAAAGGCATGCAGCCGCCTGCCCAGTGGACCAAACCCCAAGTGGAGTTCCCCGCCCACCAAGCGCAGTTGGGCATGAGCTTCTACACAGGCAAACAATTTCCGAGCAAGTACCAAGGCGGCATTTTTGTGGCTGCGCACGGTTCATGGAATCGCACCAAACCCTCCGGCGGTTTGGTGAACTTTGTGCCAGTCAACGCCGATGGCACGGCCGGTAAGCTGGAGGTTTTTGCCGAGGGCTGGCTCGATCCGGACACCGGAAGCTACCGCGGCCGTCCTGTGGATGTGGCCGTGTGGAAAGACGGCTCCCTGCTGGTATCCGACGACTACGCGGGCGCCATCTATCGCATCAGCTACGTCGGTAACTGATCGTTAAACCCACCTGCACCCCCCCGCCGCTGCGCCAGTCGGGGGGTGCTTTTTTTCTCGCCACCCAACGATGCGACACCGCGATTGAAGATGTGAACATGAATCGAGCCCACAACACGAGAGCATGGGTCCTTTGGCTGTTGATCGCCTCAGGCCAAGTTGCCGCGCAAGCGGGCGATGTGCAAACCGGATGCACCAAAGCGCAAGCCTGCGCGGTTTGTCATGGCCCCAACGGGGTGAGCAGCGCACCCGATGCGCCCCACCTGGCCGGTCAGCCCGCCATTTACCTGGCTGCCCAGCTCAAGGCCTACCGCGAGGGTTCGCGCAAACATGAAGTGATGGCCGTCATGGCCAAGCCCTTGAGCGACGCCGACATCGACCACCTCGCGGCCTGGTACAACGCCATTCGCATCGAAGCCATACTGCCTTAACCGTTCACAGCGCGGCCGCGAGCGCTTACAACGCGCGTCGCAGCTGCACGCCCAACACCCAGTTGCGGGGCAGGGCAGGTTCAAAGTAGCGCGCGCAGGCTTGATTGACGATCACCGACCCTACAGCTTGTCGATCAGCCACGTTATCCACGCCCAAATGGCCCGTGAATTGCCACTGGTTCACGGCCACTTGATGTCGCACGCGCAAATTCACCAAGGCGTAGCCAGGGGCTTGACTGTTGCTGGCGTTGGTATCGGCTGCCCACAAACCGCTGCGCGCGAGCACATCGAGCATCACGCTCGTGCCAGGGGCGCGACGACCCGAGCGGGGGTCCATGGGGTGCGAATGCCAGCGCAGGGAGGACCACCACTGCCGCTGGGGCACGCCGGGAAGGGCGTTGCCGGCGTTGACCGTCACCGGGCTGCCGGCCGACGTGTAGCGGTAGTCTTGGTCAAAGTAGGCCCGCATCCACGTTCCTGCGTAGAGCGCTTCCCACTGGGGGGTCAGGCGTTGCAGGCCCGAGATCTCCAAGCCCTCGCGCTGAGTGGCCGGGGCGTTGAGAAAAGCGGTTTGACCGCCGGCGGAGCGGGCCACCACGATTTCATCCGCCGTGCGAATGCGAAAGAGGGCGAGTTGCAGGCGCTGACCATCCTCTTGCAAAGACTTCGCGCCCCACTCCCACTGCTGGCTGCGCGCGGCCTTGAGTGAGGCGTTGAATCGCCCACTCACCCCCGCGCCGGTGTCCACATACGCGGTCTCGGTAAGGGTAGGGCTCTCGAATCCTTGGCCCCACTGGGTGTAAAGATTCCAGACGGGGCTGGCGTGCCAGGTGAGGCCCACCACGGGTGTGGTGCGGCTGAAACGGCTCTCGCCCGAGCCATCGGGATCGGTGGGGGTCACGGGCATGCCATCGACATTGCGCAGCAGAATGTGGCTCAGGCGCAATCCCGCCACCCATGACCAATGCTCACCGCGCGACTCCACTTGAGCGTACACGCCCTGTCCGTCAGATGCGTTGCGCTCACGGCGGTTCACACAGGAAATCTCACCGTTGGGAACCGTCGCGGCCGCGCAAGTTGAATTGGCGGCGGCGAGGGGATTGGTCAAGCCCCCTTGGCGTAGGTCGCGCACCTGGGCCATATCCCATCCCACTGTCCAGCGCAGCGGCCCGCCGCGCCCATCCCGCGCCAAGCCCTGGAGCTGCAACCCCATGCCACTGAACTGGCGCTCAATCTGCGCAAAGGCCCCATTGCTGCTGGTGGTGCGCACTTGATGCTGCAAGTTGTCGCGCTGACCGCCATAGAGTCGCCCCAGTAAGTGCAGGCCACCTTCGAGTCGGTGGTTCAGGGTGACGCCCACTTGCTGTTGTTGGGTGGATTTGCGCGAACGGTCGAGCACCGCGTTGTCACCTGCGGCCCGGGGGTTTTGCGCAAACTGCGCAGCAGTAAGCCCAAGGGGGTCTTGCGCCTCGGGCATGTCGAACTGGTTGAAAACCAACTGGTAGCGGGTCCCGGGGCGCGCGTCGTAGGTGAGGACGCCGTTGAACTGCTGGCGCTCGGCGGCACTTTGCTCGCGCCAACCCGACCAGCGAAACGTGCTCCAGTCGGCCACCAAGCCCACGGCGCCGCTGCGCTGGCTGAATTGGGCGTCTTGGCGTTGCAGGCCAAACGCACCACTGTAGGTGCGCACATCCCACTCCGGTCGTTCTCCCGCCTCCCGCGTGAAGGCTTGAATCACGCCGCCGGAGGCATTGCCATACAGTTGCGCGAGCGGGCCGGTGAGCACTTCGAGCCGCCCGAGCGAGGTCATGCTCACCGTCGAAGCCTGTCCCTGCCCATCGGGCGTGGTGGCGGGAATGCCATCGACCATCAGGCGCAGGCCCCGCAAGCCAAAAGCCGTGCGCGCGCCAAAGCCGCGCATGGAGATTTGAATGTCTTGCGCGTAGTTGTTGCGGTTCATGGCCACCACGCCCGGCACTTGCGTGAGCACGTCCGAGAGGTTCACTTGCGGGCCACTCGACTGGATCTCGCGTGCGTCGATCCAATGCAAGGAAGCCGGTGCATCCTGGAGTTTTTGTTGCAGGCGGCCGCTTTGGACTTCGATGTTGGCCAGTGGCACCTCTTGGGCGTGGGCACCCAAAGCCATGTAAACCACCATGGCCAGCGGGGAGTGGGGGGGCAAGCGCATGCCATTCTCCGAAATGTAGAACCCCTCGGCCCTCGCATTGGAGGGCGATGGCTCGGGGGAAAAAGCATAACGGAAAGCTTCCCCCTGACGCACTAACGGCAATATATGCCCCTGAAGCGACAGTCCACACCCTTCGGCGCAGGACTTTTCCCCCAACTGGGGAGAGGAATCGGCCTTGAAGCCCGTTAGCGGTGTTGCGCGAGAAAATCCTGCAAAGCCTCTCGCGTGGGCATGCCATCGAGGGCCCCTCGGGCTTGCGTGGCCATGGCCGCGGCGGCGTTGGCTTGGGCGAGGGCTTTAGGCCAGGGGGTGGTTTGTGCCAGGGCTGCGGCCAAGGCCCCCGTGAACGTGTCACCCGCACCCACGGTGTCGACCACTTGCACCCGATGGGCCGGCAAGAACAGCGCCGGCTGATCGCGCCGAAACAACGCGCAGCCATTCTCACCCAGCGTGACCACCACGGCACCCACGCCGCGTGCGAGCAGTGCGGCCGCGCCGCGTGTCACATCGGCTTGGCCACTGAGTTGCGCGAGTTCGCCTGCATTGGGCGTGAGCACATCCACCAGCGGCCAGAGTGCCTCGGGCAAGGGCAGGGCGGGTGCGGGGTTGAGCAGGGTAAGCCCACCGTGCGCGCGCGCCAGCGCAAAGGCGGCTTGCGTCACCGCCAAGGGCACTTCACACGAGGCCATGACCACGCGGGCGCTGCGCAAGGCTGGCGAGGCCGCTTCCAAGTGCTCCACCTTCAAGCAAGCGTTCGCGCCCGGGATCACCACAATACTGTTGTCTCCACTGGGGTAGACCAAAATGAGTGCCGTGCCACTGGGCTCGCTGGGGAAACGTCGGACTCCCTGCGTGTCCAAGCCCTCCTCACGCCACAGTGCGAGGGCCATGTCGCCGCCAGCGTCTTGCCCAAGGCCTGCGAGCACGGCGGTGGACACGCCAAGGCGCGCGCAAGCCACGGCGGCGTTACTGCCCTTGCCTCCTGGCAGGCGTTGCAGCCCCGCGCCAGTCAGGGTTTGGCCGGGCGCAAGGGGTGATGCAATGCGCGTGACCCAGTCCACATTCCAACTCGCGAGGCAGAACACCTGCGCGGCGCTCATTTGGCCACCCCATACCCCATGGTCTGGGGGAGCCACAAGACGATTTGCGGAAACACCGTGAGGGCCACGAGCAAGGCCAGCAGCAAGACCAGAAACAGCCAGCCTTCACGCATCATCTCGCCAATCGGAATACCGGTGAGGGCTTTGATCACAAACAAGAGCATGCCAAAGGGCGGGTGAATCAGGCCAATCATCATGTTGAGCACCACCAACACGCCAAAGTGCACCAAGTCCACCCCCAAGAGTTGAGCTGCGGGCAAGAGCATGGGCACAAAGACCAAGAGCAAGACCGAAACATCCAAAAAGCAGCCCAGCAGCAAGAAAAGCCCATTGACCATGAAGAGAAACTGCAGACGGCCCAACCCGAGTCCATCGACCCACTGCGCCATGGCCTGGGGCACGCCCTCAGCCGTGAAGGCATAGTTGAGCATGAACGATCCTGCCAAGATAAGGGTGATCACCGCGCTGGCCCGGGCGGACTCCAGCACCACCCCCCAAAAGGCGCGCCAACTCAGCGCCCGAAACACCACGCTCGCCAGCACCAGGGCGTGTAACGCCGCCACGGCCGCGGCTTCGGTTGGGGTGAATGCCCCCGAATAAATGCCGCCGAGCAAGACCAAGGGCATTGATAGGGGAAGCGCCCCGCGCCAAATAATGCGCGGCCAAGCCTGTAGTGGAATCGGCTCTTCGCGCGGCATCTGACGCCGACGCGCAATCCAAGCCACCACCGCCATCATGATCAAGGTCATGCAAAGCCCGGGCACCACGCCCCCCAAAAATAAGGCCCCCACCGAGGAGCCCGAGACCAGGGCGTAGATCACCATGGGAATCGATGGCGGGATGATGGGCCCCAGCGTGGCGCTGGCCACCACCACGGCACCAGCAAAGCCACGGCTGTATTCGGGTTTCTTGAGCATTTCGCGAATCGTCACCAGCCCCGGCCCGGCCGCGTCGGCAATGGCGCTACCGCTCATGCCCGAGAAAATCACGCTCACCAAAATATCCACCTGCGCCAGCCCCCCGCGCATACGGCCCACCAAGATGCGGCAGAAATCAAAAATACGCTCGCTCACCGTGCCCGCGTTCATGATGTTGGCCGCAAATACAAAGAGGGGAACCGCCAGTAACACATAGCTGTTGTAGAGGCCATTGCCCACCTGCTCCACCATCAGCCCCATGTCTTGCCCCTTGACCATGAGGTAGGCCACGCCCGAGAGCAACATGGATAAACCAATGGGCATGCGCAGCAGCATACCGGCCACCACCACGCCCACCAAGGCCAGCAGGGCGTGGCTCATGGTCCGGGCTCCGCGCTCGCCAAACCCTCCCCGCGCAAGGCTTGCCAAATTCCCCAAGCGCTGCGCATGACCACGGCAAGCAAGAGAAACATGAAGGGCATGAACACCCATTGGAAGGACCAACCCAAAACCGGTGTGCCCTCGCGCGCCATGAAGCGCACGTAATCCCAACTCCCGGGCAAGGCCATCAAGGCGAGGCTGCCCAAGAGCAAGTGTCCGAGGAGTTTCATCACCCGACGCACGGGCAGGGATGCCGCGTTCCAGAGCAGGTCAAAGACCACGTGCTCGCGTTCGCGCACCATAAAGGCGCTGGCCCACAGAATGACCCACAGGTAGAGCACCACGGCCAATTCGTCGGTCCAGGGCAAGGGGCGCTGAAAGCCGAATCGGGCCGCGATCTGGATCAAGAACGTGAGGAACAGCGCCAGAAACAGCACGCCACCGAGCCCCTGCGCGAGGCGGTTGAGTCGATGCATGGACGTTGAGCTCAGCGCGTGTTGTTGATGCGCTCGAGCAGCCCACTGGGCCAGACTTTGGCGTAGTCCGACTTGGCGTAGGCGGCTTGCACCGCCCGGCGAAACGCATCCACATCCGGCTGCGTCACCTGCAAGCCCTCTTTCTTAAAGAAGTCGATGATTTGGCCTTCTTCTTTCAGTCTGTTTTCGTTGTTGTACTGGGCCGCGGCATTGGCTGCAGATTGCAGGGCTTGTTTTTGGTTGGCGTTGAGGCCGTTCCAGGTTTTGTTGGCGATGGCGATGAAAATACCGTCCACCAAATGCTGCGTCAGCACCAATTGCTTGGTGACTTCGTAAAACTTGGCCGCACGCACGGTGGGCAAAGGGTTGTCTTGGCCATCGATGGTGCCGGTCTTGAGCCCCATGTAGACCTCGCCAAACGCCAGCGGCGTGGGGGTGGCCCCCAGCGCCTCACCCAAGAACAACCATTCCTTGGAGCCAGGCATGCGCAGCTTGATGCCTTTGAGATCCACCGGACTGCGCACATTTTGCGCTTCGCGCAGGTTGACCTGTCGGGTACCCAAATACACCGTCGAGAGCACCGTGACGTCCATTTTTTCGGAAACGGTTTTGAAGAGCTCTTGCCCTATGGGCCCGCCAAAGACTTTTTGCTGGTGTTGCGGATCCCGAATCACATACCCGGCCGTGAAGATCGAGAACTCCGGCACGAGCTTGGCGATATCAAAGGCCGAGATGGAGGACAGTTCCAAGTTTCCACGGGCCATGGCCGCGGGTTCGGTGCCTTGCTTGAAGAGCGAGGCATTGAGGTTGATTTGCACGTCAAACTGGTTGGGGGCGCTCTTGTCCAGCGATTCTTTGAAGACCGTCCACATCTTGGCGTGCCAATCGTCGGGCACGGCTGGCGTGGAGATGCGCAAGGGGATTTTGTTTTGGGCCAGCGCTGTGCCGGCCAGGCCCAGGGCGCAGGCGGTCAAGACAGCGGCTAGGCAATGGCGGCGTAGTCGGTTGGGGCGCATCATCGGTCTCCAGAGAGGGTTAATCGTGATTCAGTTTGAGGGATAAGGCGGCGAGGCCTTCATCAAGAACGGCTTGCTCTTGCGCAGTCAAGGCCACTAGGGGCGCGCGCACCCGCAGCCAGGCGGGATCTCGCTCGAGCCATGCCATCACCCCCTTGAGCGCCGGCAATAGCGCGAAAGATTTCACCAGGGTGAGCAAGGCATCCATGCGATGGGTATCTTCGGCCACGCGTGGGTCATCGGGGGTGCAAACCATGCGCGTGACCGTCTTGGGCATGAAATTGGCCACCCCACTGATGGCCCCAGTACTGCCCAAACGGCCCAGCGTCGGCAAGTCCGGCTCATGACCCACATAAACCTTGAGTGGGGGCATGAATTGCTGCGCCAAGGCCACCGAGTGCTCGCGCTCGCAACCACTGTCTTTGATGCCCGCGATGAGGTGAGGAAACGCCTGTTGCAATCGGGCGATGACGGCCGCGGGCAAGGCCACGCCCGCCACTTGGGGCAAGTGATAGAGGTACATCCGCCAGTGCGTAGCGCGGACCCCGGCGAGCACCTCTCGGTAGGCTTGGTAAATGCCTTCGTCGCTCACACCTTTGAAGAAAAAGGGGGGCAGCATCAGGCAACCATGCACCCCGAGGTCCACGGCGTGCTGCGTGAGCGCCAGGGTGTCCACGGGCGCGGCACAGCTCGTCGAGGCGATGATCCGCTCCGCAGGTACGCCCCGCGCGATGAGCTGCGTCAACCCCTCACGCCGCTCCTCGACGGAGAAAGAGGGCCCCTCACCGGTGGTGCCAAAGGGAGTCACGCCCCCAGCCCCGTTGGCCAAGAGGCGCAAGGCGTGCTGGGCAAAGCGCGCGTGGTCAATCGTGCCGTCGGATGCCAGTGGCGTGAGCAGCGCGGGCCACGCGCCGGTAAAGCCAAGAGGCGGGGAGTTCTTGTCAGCTGCCATGGGCCATCCAAAGTAAGCGGGTTCGTGTCAATCCTAACCGCATTGATCGCGCCCGCTCAACGCCCGCCTTCCCCTACCAAGGCATAGGGTGCCCAGTAGGTGGGGTGGGCGAACTTGCCCATCTTCATCACTTCGAGCATGGCCTGGCGCATGGCTTCGGCGCGGCGCATTTGGGCGTCTTTCTTATAGGCGGCAAAGGCGTGCGTGGTCAGCAGCATGGCGCTCTCCGACTCCACGGACCAATGCGTCACCAACAAGCTGCGACTGCCGGCAAAAAAGAAGCCGCGCGCCAGTCCGCTCAAGGCTTCTTCGGCTCGGCCATCGTCACCAGCGGTGTTACAAGCCGAGAGCACCACCCAGTCGGCGTTGAGTTTGAGGCTCAACACATCTTCGAGGGTGAGCAAAGGCGATTCTTGGGGGTTGGGCGTGGCCGACATCGCCAGCGCCGGTTGGTTGAGGTTGGGCAAATCGCCGGCCAACAAACCATGGGTGGCAAACACCAGCACCTGCTTGCGCTGTAAGGTGCCATTGCGATTACTCTCCAATACGGACTGTCGCGTGGCTTGGGCGCCCAAGATCAAATCGCGGTTGGGGTCCTTGTTCAGAATCTTGGCCAGTTGCAAGACTTCATCGCGGGTCTCGGGCAGGGGCGGAATATGGCTGTAAACGGTGGCCATGTCTTCCAGCGGGCGGTCAATGCTCCCCTGGGTTTGCAGGGCCCGCAATTGGGTGACATTACGCGTTCCCACCCCAGAATTGGCCGCAGCGCTGGCGGTTTTGAGGTTAAAGACCGGATCGCCCCAAGCAATGAGGGGTTGCTCGCTCATGGCCACTTTGCCAAAACGTTTGAGCGACATCCAACCGCTGGCCGTGGGCACGTGGCTAATGGCCATGTCTTTGATGAGCCAAGCCATCTGGCTTGGCTCGCGCGCCACGCGGGGATCGCGCAACAGCACGGCCATCGGAATTTTGGCCAAGGCGCCCGAGGTCGCCACAATCAAATGGCGCTTGCCTTGGAGCATGCCCTCTTGAGGGCCGAGCAGGCCTTGGTAGATTTGGTGCGCGGCTTGCGCGTCAAAGGCGGGGGCACGGGCGCCGAGCTCGGCCACGTCGAGCGTTTTGCGCAACCGGTTGACCAAGGCTTCCGTGCCGCTTTGGTTGAGCGCCCAGCGGTGAAAGCCCACTTTGCCTTGCGCGTCCACGGCCCAAACGTAGGTTTGATCGGCCACCGAAACGGCCGAGACGAAGAGCTCATCGGCCTGCAACTGCTTGGCAATGTCGGCCGTGGTGGGCGGCTTGGGTTGCAAGAGCGCAAAGTACTCGGGGTAGCTCTTTTGGATTTGCTGCTTGTATTCGCGCCGTTGCTTTTCCAGCTCGGCCATGCGCGCGCGCATTTGCGCCACCACTTGCGGGTTACGGCGCGATTCGCCCTCAATGCCCTGGCTGGAGAGGTAGCTCATCAACGCGGCTATCTCGTTCTTGGCATCTTGGTCCTGGCGCACCACGTCGGCCAGACCCGGCACGTTCACACTCGAGCGAACGGCCGCATCGCTTAACGCTTGCTGCACCGAGGAGGCGTTGAGGTGGTCGGCCATTTCAAAAATGATGGCCGCATCGGCGGGGTTGCTGTCCGCGCTGCTGGAGAGCAATTCAATGTAGCTCTGGAAGATCAGGCGTTTGAGCTGGCGGCGATAGGCGTCTTCGCTGAAGTCACCCGTGATCGCGTCGGGCGAGGTGATATTGGCAAAAGCCTGCTCAAACTGCTGGCGTGCCTCCTCGCGCATGCCGCTGCGCGCGAGGGTGGTGGCGTACATGCCGCGAGTGAACGCCGTGAAGTAATGGGAAGGGCCGTAGTTCTCTTCGTGCCATTTCAGGGTGATTTCAAAAAGCCGTTTGGCCCCCGGCAAACGACCCGTTTGCGCATACAGCGTGGCACGCAACCAAGTTTGTCGCGCAAGGGGGGAGCGGTTACCCACGCGTCGAACCTCCGCGTCCATGGCATCGAGGCGTGCCACAGCCTCTTGCCACTTGCCTTGCGCGGCGAGGCTGGAAATCCAGACGTTTTGCGTGAAGATCCAGCTGTTGTGTCCTTTGGGCAGCCCCTGCCCCAGCACGATTTCTTCATTGCGCGTGGCCATCCGAATGGCTTGATCGAACGCACCGGTGGCCAATCGATGCCAAGCCAGCCCGCCGTAGATGCGCAACAACTGGTTGTCGTTCATGCCCAATTGTTTGGCCCAATGGTAGGCCTCGCGCAAGGTGGCGTCGGCTTCGGCATATTGCCCGGCGGCGACTTGTTGATCGGCCAATTGCGCCACGGCCGCGATGGCCCAGGTTTGGCCAAACTGCCGCTCTCGCGGGTCAATCAAGTTGCCCATGGCCACGAGTTCCCGCGCTTTTTGGACGCCCAAGCGCGCCGCTTGCATCCCCTCTTGCCATTTGCCCGTGCGCCGCAGGAAAAAGGCCCGACTCAAATTGAACTCGACCTCGGCACGCACGATCCAATAAGCGCCCTGGCCGCCCCGGGGCACGCGGCTCCACTCCTGACGAATGATTTGCTCGGCTTCCTCCAACAGTTTTCGCGCCGCTTGTAAATTGCTGTCGTCAATGTAGTTGTTCGCCAAGGTCGTACGGATGCGCACGGCCGATGGGGCGTATTTGATTTCCTGCATCAACTCAAGGCCAATGGCATAAGCCTCCTCGCGCTTGGCCGTCATCGACAAAAAGTCGCGCAGCCGCCAGCGGGCATTGGGGTCAATGGCCGCCCACGCGCGCAGGACTTCCTCCATCTTGACTTGATCGCCTAACTTGAAGGCTGCCGCATCTTTTTGCTTGAGCAATTCAATCTTGTTGGCGTGGAGCATGTTCTCCGCAATGGGCTCATTCAAAATGGCCATCAGTCGGGCGCGCTCAGCCTCACTGATGCCGGCCCGAAACCCCTCTTCGTCTTGGCTGCGGGCGAGGCCTGCCGTCAGTACCAGGCAAAAAACGAGAAAGCATCGAAGCAAGCGCAAAGGATTCACGTACTGCATATTTTTTTTAGCGTTGGGGCATGTCGGCATAGCTGTAACCCAGACTGATGGTGGCATCGTCTGGAATGGGGGGCATGGTGGCGTTCCAGTCCTCCCAGTCCTGGCGCATGCGGGCGAGTCGTTCGGGGTTTCGCTTGGCGAGGTTGGCGCGCTCGCGCGCGTCTTGGGTGAGGTCAAAGAGGTAGTCGTGACCGTCCACCCGCAGGTACTTCCAAGAGCCTTGGCGCATGGCGCGCTGCTGGCGGTGGTTCATGCGCCAGAACAGGGGCCGCTCAAAGCGGTAGTTGGGGTCTTGCAACACATCGCGGAGGGAGACGCCATCCAGGGGGTACTGGGGGGCCGCCTGCGCCCCTGCCACGTCGAGCAGGGTGGCCGACCAATCCATGGTCATGCAGTGTTGGGCGCTCACCGTGCCCGGGGCGATCACCGCCGGCCAGTGGGCGATCCACGGCACACGAATGCCCCCTTCGGTCAAATCCATTTTGCCGCCCACCAGGGGCCAGTTGTCGCTAAAGCGCTCACCGCCGTTGTCGCTGGTGAACACGATCAAGGTGTTGTCGAGTTGCCCGGCCTCGCGCAGGGCTTGCACCACCCAACCAATGCCTTCGTCCATGTGGTGGATCATGCGGCGGTAGGTGTGGATGTTGCCGCCATCGAGGTGAAAGAGGTTGCTGCGCACCCCCTCGGCCACGGCCGCGTCATCGCGCGTCTCCCACGGCCAGTGCGGCGCAGTGTAGTGCAGGCTCAGAAAGAAAGGCGCGGCAGCGGGTTCGGCGGTCATGCGCAGGATGTAATCCACCGCGCGGCGAGAAATCAAGTCGGTGAGGTAACCCTCTTGGGCGTGCTCGGTCTCGCCCCAATAAAGATCATGCGTGCCGTTGTTGCTGCAATGGGTGAAGTAGTCCACCCCGCCCGACATCGGGCCAAAAAATTCCTCATAGCCCGACTTGAGCGGGCTAAACGCGGGCGGGTAACCCAAATGCCACTTGCCCATCAAGGCCGTGCGATAACCTGCCTCGCGCAGCAAGGAGGGCAGGGTGGGGTGCGCCGGGTCAAGGCCTAGCGTGGTGCTGCCCTTGCTCTTGCTGTTGATGGGCTCTTCAGCGGCACCGCGCAAGCGGTATTGGTAGCGCCCCGTCATCAAGGCAAAGCGGGTGGGCGAGCACACGGGGGAATTGGCGTAACCCTCGGTCATGCGCAGGCCACCCTGGGCGAGCGCATTGAGCACGGGGGAAACCGGACCAAAGTCGGCATCGCGTCCGCCGTAGCACCCGAGGTCGGCGTAGCCCAGGTCATCGGCCACGATGAAGATGAGGTTGGGGCGCTTCATTCGGGTTGCATTCCGGTGGCTTTCACAATGCGCGCGTAGCGCGTGGAGAGCTCCTGCAAGCGGTTTTGAGCGGCCGCGCCGGTGAGGCCTTCATAAAACAGATCCAGGCTTGCGAGTCGGCTTTGGATGTCGGGGCGCTGGAAGGCTTCGCGCATGGCTTTTTGCAACACGTCCACCACCGCATCGGGCGTGGCCGCGGGCACCATGGCCACGTAGAGCACTTCGAGCTCCAAATCCTTGAGCCCGAGCTCGGCCACGGTGGGCACCTCGGGCGCGAGTTTGGAGCGTTGGCGACTGGTTACCGCCAAGGCTTGGATCTTGCCCGCTTTGACGTGGGGCAGCATGCCCGGCGTGGCCAACACGCCTGCGTCCACCTCACCGGCCACCACCGCGGTCACTGCGGGGGTGTTGCCCTTGTAGGGGATGTGCTGAATCTTGATGTCCGCCGCGTCCATGAAAATTTCCGCCGCCAAGTGGCCGGGGCTGCCATTGCCGCCGCTGCTGAAATTCAAGCCCCGGCCCTTGCCCGCAGCAATGAGCTCGCGCATGGTTTTGAGGCCCGTGCCAGGGTGCGCGCCCACGAGCAAGCCCGAAGAGCCCATCACCATCACGGGCCGGAAGTCCGTGGGCTTGAAAGGCAGGGACTTATACATGTGCGGGTTGATGGTGAAGGCCGTGTCGATGCCAAAGAGCACGGTGTAGCCATCCGCAGGGCTCTTGGCCACCGCGTCCGCCCCCAAATTGCCCCCCGCACCGGCTTTGTTCTCCACAATGAAGGTTTGCTTGAGCGTGGTTTGCAGCGCCTCGGCCATGGAGCGCGCCAAGATGTCGGAGGGCCCGCCCGGGGGAAAGTTGTTCACAAAGCGCACCGTTTTTTGCGGGTACGCAGCCGATTGCGCCAAAGCCACGGGGGCGGCCAACACGAGGGCTGAGGCCGCAAGCCAAGCGCGTCGCGCCCAAAGAGCGTTTGTGGGATTCATGCGATCTACTCCAAAGTGATGCCAGTGGCTTTGATGGGTTTTTCCCAGCGCGCCAAATCGGCGCGTTGGGCGTTGGCGAGCTCGGCCGCAGTCGAGCCCACGGGGTCGTAACCCAGTTTAAGCAGTTGTTCGCGAAAGCTGGGTGTTTGCACCGCGCGCACCATGGCCGACTCCAAGCGCTTTTGCACGGCGCTGGGCAACTGGGCCGGTCCGTACATGGCAAACCAAGCGGTGGCCTCCATGGGCACGCCTGATTCTTTGAGCGTGGGGACTTCGGGCACCTGCGGGTCGCGTTTGGCACCCGTCACGGCAATGATGCGTACCTTGCCCGCGCGGTGGAGTTCGGCGGTTTCCGAGACCACGTCAAACTTGTAGCCAATGTGACCGCCCAAGAGCGCGTTATTGGCCGGCCCGCCGCCTTGAAAGGGCACGTGGTTGAGCGTGACGCCCGCCGCCTGCTCCAGCATCACCCCCATGAAGTGCGGTAGGGTGCCGAGCCCCGGCGTGCCGTAGCTTGCGCTCGCGGGGTCAGATTTGGCCTTGCTCACCAGTTCGGCCACGTTCTTGGCATTCGTAGCGGGGCCCGAGACCACGCCAAACTGAAAATGCGCGATGAGCGAGATGGGCGTGAAATCCTTGATCGCGTCGTATTCCAACTTCTTGTACACGTGCGGGAAGAGCACCATGGGACCACTGGGCAAGACGATCACAGTTTGCCCATCGGGCTTGGCTGCTTTGACCGCCGCGAGCGCAATGCGCCCGCCCGCGCCGGGTCGGTTCTCCACCACGATGGGCGAGAAGTCCTGCCGCAGGGCATCGGCCACCAGCCGCCCCATCACATCGGCCGAGCCGCCAGGCGGAAAGCCCACCAAAATTTTGAGGGGGGGCTTATCCTGCGCGCTCACTTGGAGCGCCAAGGTCGTGGCCACGAGGGCGAGGGCATGGTGAAGGCGGCGCATGGGCGAGTCCTGTTTCGTTTATCAGTCGGCGGAAATGTTTTTGGCCTGAATCACCAAGCCCCAGCGCTGGTAGTCACGCTGGGAGAGCGCCATCAACTCTTCGGGGGTGCTGGATTTGGCATCCATGCCCCCTTTGTTGAGCACATCGCGCACCGCGGGCTCGCGCAAAATGGCGCTGATCTCGGTGTTGAGCCGCGCCACCACGGGCGCCGGCGTTTTGGCGGGCACATAAAACGCGTACCAGAGGTCCACATCAATGTTGCGGTAGCCCAGTTCGGCAAAGGTGGGCACATCGGGCGCCACCGGGTGGCGCTGTGTGCTGCCCACGGCCAAGGCCACCAACTTACCCGTCTTCACGAAGTTCTGCGCCACATGCACCGGCAGAAAACCCGTCATCAATTCGCCGCCGAGCAAGTCTTGAAAATAGCCTGCCGTGCCACGGTAGGGCACATGGAGCATGAAGGTCTTGGTCTCCACCTTGAAGAGTTCCATGGCCATGTGGTGCGGTGTGCCCACCCCCGGCGAGCCAAAGTTCACCGCGCCGGGCTTGGCCAAGCTCAGTTGCACCAGCTCCGCCACCGATTTCACATTCACCTTGGGGTGCGCCACCAACATCAAGGTACCACTCGCGGCCAAGGTAACTGGCGCAAAGTCTTTGAGGGGATGAAACGGGGTGTTTTTGTAGAGCTGGGAGGCAATGAGCATGGTGTTGCCGCCCATCAAAATGGCGTTGCCGTCGGCCGGCGCTTTGGCCGCAGCGTCCGTGCCAATGTTGCCGCTCGCGCCGGGCATGTTTTGCACCACCACGGGGGTGCCGAGTTTTTCCGCCAAGCGGTTTCCCACCGTGCGCGCGATGGTGTCATACCCCGTACCGGTGGTAAAGGGCGTGATGATGCGAATCGTTCCTGCCCCCTGGGCGAAGACGCCTGCATGAGCGGTCAAGAGGCCGAGCGAGAGGAGGAAGTGTTGGAGTAGGGTTGGTAAACGCATGGGGCAGTCACACAATTCGAACAGAGAGGTTGGGCAAGCCGTCGATGTGCATCTCGATCACATCGCCTCGTACCACCGGCCCCACATTTTCGGGCGTGCCCGAGTAAATGATGTCGCCGGGAAAGAGTTCGAAGGCCTGCGAGAGTCGGCTGATTTGTTCCGCCACGGACCAAATCATCTGATTGAGGTTGGCGTTTTGCTTGGTGACGCCATTAACTTTGAGCCAGAT
This sequence comes from Limnohabitans sp., assembly GCA_018883455.1. Classification (GTDB taxonomy): domain Bacteria; phylum Pseudomonadota; class Gammaproteobacteria; order Burkholderiales; family Burkholderiaceae_C; genus Limnohabitans. The sequence continues at coordinate 17,219 of VEQC01000008.1, forward strand.
GCTGCCCTGCGTGAAATGCCCCGTTTGCGCGGTCCGGTGAATGGCCCCAATGGGGGCTGATTGGTCAAAGCTCTTGCCAATTTTCCAAGGCTTTTTCTCATCGCCCATGGCCCGTTGCAGGTCGCGCCGCGTCATATCCAGACCCAGGGTATAGCCATACACGAAGTCGAGCGCCCGCTCCACGGGAATATTACGTCCCCCTCGGCCCAACGCCGCTACCAGCTCGGCTTCGTAGTGGTAATTCTTGGTCAAGGGCGGGTAGGGGTGGTCGGCCACGGTGCCACTGGCCACGTATTGAATGGCATCGGTGGGCTTCTGGAAAAAGAACGGTGGCTCACGCGTGGGATCCGAGCCCATCTCACGCGCGTGCGCGGCGTAGTTGCGGCCAATGCAATAGATGCGACGTACGGGAAACATTTCTGCGCTGCCCACAATCGGAATATAGGTGGCGGCTACTTTGAAGGGCGTGGCCGGTTGGGGGCTCGCCACGCCGGGCGTGGCACAGCCGGCCAAAGCGCCAGCACCCAGCCAGGCCGAGTTTTGAAAGAAATCGCGTCGATCCATGGGTTTGTCTCCGTGTCAGTTTGTCGGGCTCGCTTCGCCCATGACCCATGCTATCAAATACAGCTTTATTTTCCGCTAAGCCCAACCCACTCGGGGCGGCCACACAGCGCCCATCACCAGGGTAAACACCTAAGTTATATCCCTTAATCTTGAAAAATCAATAAAAACTACATTTAGTCGGTTTTACATATTAAATTAAACAAAACAAAAGGAGGCGACGATGGGCCGGTACACCAATATGTCGGGTTACTACGATGTCATCATGACATCGGGTTACTACGATTACCCGAAGATCGTCGACGGCCTGATCAACGGACACGCCGTTGGGCACGTGCTGGAGTTGGGCTGCGGCACGGGGCTCATCATTGAAGAACTCGCACGGCGCAAGCCCGAGGTGCCCATCACCGGGATCGACCTCACGCCCGAGATGCTGGCGATCGCGCAAAACCGCTTGCGCCCCTACCAAAACGTGCGACTGCAACAGCAAAACGTCTGCCAGCTCGCCTTGCCGCATCAACACGATTTGGTGTTCTCGTACGGGGGCGTGTGGTACTTTGTGGTGGAGGAGGGCCAGGCGCCCTTCATGGTGAGCCACATCCCCACGCATGAAGACAATTTGCGGGGCCTGGAGAAAATGGCATCGCACATCGCCACCGGGGGGCGTTTGATGCTCGGCACCCAAGGGCCGCACTTCAACTACCAACGCCCGATTGCCAATGGCATGGTGTATTCGCAAGAAATCGAGCCCATCGAGTCGGGCTTCATCAAGCACTACTTCTTGGACGATGGCCCACAGCGGGTGATGGCCCAAACCATTCATTACAGGACTTACCCCTTTGAGCAAGCCTGCGCCATGCTCGCGCAACTGGGCTTGCAAGCCGACGCCGCCGCGGCACAGACCCCCGCGAGCCAGCTCTTCATTGGGTTTACCAAGACATGAAAGCACGCCTCTTTTTTGTCGGTCTGGGCAATATGGGCCAGCCGATGGCGGCCAATTTGTGTCGGGCCGGCCATCCCCTGGCGGTGCATGACCTGGATCCCACCCGCGCTTCTCCCTTGGTCGACCTTGGCGCCACCTGGGCCAATACCCTGCAAGAGGGGGTGGCCCAAGCCGATGTGGTCATCTGCTCCTTGCCCGGGCCGCCCCAAGTGGAGTCGGTGCTCTTGGGCCCAGAGGGCCTGTGCCAGCACCTGCGCGCGGGCATGGTGTTGATCGACACCTCCACGTCCTCCGTTGAACTCGCCCAACGCGTGGACCAAGCCACGCGGGCGCAAGAGGCCCATTTTCTGGAGTGTCCCATCACCAACGCCATCGACGGCGCGCGCGAGGGCAAGCTGAGCATTTTTGTGGGCGGAGACCCCACGGTGTTCTCGCGTTCGCTGCCCATACTGGAGGTGCTGGGGAAAAAGATTTTTCAAGTCGGCCCCGTGGGCAATGCGGCCACGGTGAAGTTGCTCACCAACCTGCTCTGGTTCGTGAGCGCCGCCACCATTGGCGAGGCCTTGATGCTCGGCGCCAAAGCGGGCGTGCCCCTGCCCACGGTGTGGGAGGCCATCAAGGCGAGCGCGGGCAACAGCTGGGTGGTCGAACACGACGTGCCCTCCATCTTCGCGGGGCATTACGACCCGAGCTTTTCCCTCGCGCTGTGTGTCAAAGATTTACAACTCGTCAATCAAATCGCCCGCGCGCAGGGCTTTGAGCTCACCATGGGGCAACACGCCCTGGCCCAGTTTGAAGCCGCGGCCGAGCGCTATGGGCCCGACGCCGCAGAGTTACACGTGGTCAAGCTACTCGAAGAGCGTGTGGGTTTGCTCCTGCGCCCCCCGCACGGCAAAGCCATGGAGGTGGACGATGGGGCCTGAACAGAAAAAACTCCTGGCGCGCGCCCGCGGCCTCATGCCCCAAGGGGTCGCGGAAAACTACCGCGATTGGGGGCCCGATCGCACCGTCTTTGTGCAAAGCGCGCAGGGCTGTTGGCTCACCGATTGCGATGGCAAGCGCTATGTGGATTTTCGATTGGGCTATGGCCCCATCATTCTGGGCTACCAAGACCCTCGGGTCGATGCCGCTGTCATGGCCCAAATCCAGTCGGGCGGGACGCTCACCGGCTTTTCCACGCCCCTTGACATTGCCGTGGTCGAGCAAATCAAGCACCTGTGCCCCCAGATCGACAAAATGCGCTTTGCCAATTCCGGCACCGAAGCGGTCATGGGCGCCGTGCGCACGGCGCGCGGTTACACCGGTCGCGCGCGCATCGCGATTGTCGAGGGCGGCTTCCACGGTTTGTATGACGAGATGATGTGGAAGACCGACATCGAGCAATGGCACCCCCAGAGTCCGGATGCCCCGCCCGTCATCCCCTTTGGCGCGGGCATTCCCCCCCAAACCCGTGACTTGGTCGATTTCATTCGCCTCAACGACGGCCCCGGACTCGAAGCGCTCTTTGCGCGTCGTGGCGAGGCGCTCGCCGCCATCTTGCTCGAACCCATCATTGGCAACGCGGGCAGTATTTCGGCCACGCCCGCGTGGTTGCAGCTGCTGCGTGATTTGTGCACCCGCCACGGCACCCTCCTCATCATCGACGAGGTTAAAACCGGTTTTCGCGTGGCGCGCGGGGGTGCCCAAGCCCTCTATGGCATTTATGCCGACCTCACCACCTATGCCAAAGCCATGGGCAACGGGTATCCCGTGGCGGCATTTGGGGGGCGGGCCGAGGTGATGGACACGGTGGGGGCCTTCAAGGGCGGCGTGGTGCACGGGGGCACCTACACCGCCAACCTCATCGCCTTGAGCGCCGCGCAGGCCACCTTGGGCATCTTGGCGCAAACCGACGCGCTGGCCACGGTGGAGCGCTGCGGCGAAAAAATCATGGCCGTCCTGGGGGAGGTCTTTGCGCGCGCCGGCGTGCCTTGCTGCTTTGCCGGTCCCCCAGCCATGTTTGGCGTGCACTTTGGCGAGACGGTGCCGAGCAACTACCGCGATTGGCGCGTGACCGACAGCCAGCTCTACCAAGATTTCGCCTGGGGCTTGATCGAGCGCGGCATCATGCTCGAGCCCGACTCGCGCGAGCCCTGGTTCATTTGCGAGGCGCACCAAAATCTCGACCTCGATTGGTTGGGTGACATGGCCAGCGCCGCGATTGCAGCGGCCAAGGCCAAAGCGAAAACCGCGGTTTAGTCCCCCAGCAAAACCCCCTCACTCAAGGGTTGCAGACATCGCAGCGGCTGGGGTCGGCATGGCGCGCGCTCACGGGCTCGTCGTGCTGGTGCGCGCAGGCCACGCAGCGCCAGTGGCGCAGCCGGGGCAATTGCGTGGGGTGGCCGCAAGCGCCACAGGGCAGGCCGCGCGTCACCCCCGTGGGCGCAAACCCCGGCAGCGCGCATTGCGGGCAAGCCGATTGGAGTTTTTGCAGCAAGTCTTCCCCCGCTTTGACAATCATGCGCTGGCGCGTGGGGTTGCTAAAGGCCCGCAAATCGTTCTCGGCGTACACCACGCGGTCGGGTGCGGCGGCCAGGCACGCCGCGAAGGCCTGCTGGAGATCCTCGGCACTGGCGAGGCCTTTGTGCACCCGTGGGTCGGTCTCGCTTTGCGGGCGCAAGACCAGTTGGTGCTCGGGAAAGCCCGCTTCGGCGGCGAACTGCTGCAACTCTTCGGGTGTGCGCACGGCGCGCTGGCCGCTGCGCGCAGGCCCCTGGGCCATGCCGACAATCTCCAGCCCCCGGGTGTCATCGAGCCAAACCAGCATCTCCACATTCCAGGGCATCATGCCGCCAAAGGGGTCCGGCACAAAAGCCCCTTCGCTCGCCATCCCCACGGGTTGGCCCAGCAAATCCATGCCCAAGCGGGCTTTTTGGCGGGCGGTCTGCAGCTGGGTGTCGGGTCGGGGGATCTCGCCAGAGAAGGTGCCCAAGGTATCGGTGTCAAACCCCTCGGCACGCACGAGCTGGCAGCCCAGGGCGGGCGCCAAGAGCGGGCGCAGCAAATCTTCCTTGCCGTGTTGGGTGAGAAAAGCGATGGTTTGGTCTTGGTAGAGCGCAGGCATCCGGACTCATTTTGGGGTTGTGTCTGGATTTAACGCATCAGCCGCATGAATCGCTGACGGCACCGCACTCCCAAACGCGGCACCGCCGCCGGCGCCAACAGCGCACCAGGCCATGCGCGCGAACCAACGCTATGGCGCACCCGCAGGCGCGGCGATGGCCAACGAGCGCGGCCTGTGCAGTTCTGGCGTGAGGCGGTGCGAGGCGCCTGTGCCTTCACTCGACTTTCCCGATCTTCTTGACGACGTCGGCCATGCGCTTGATGTCGGCCTCGACATACTTCTCGAACTCGGGCCCCTCTTGGAACTGAATGGGGCTGCCCGCGCCTTGAATGACTTCGCGCACCTTGGCGTCCTGTGCAGCAAAGCGCGCCGCCGCGCGCAGGCGCTGCGCCACGGGCTCGGGGGTCGCGCTCGGAATGAAGAGCCCGGACCACTGGGCGTATTCGGCGGCGTAGCCGCTGTCTTTGAGCGCGGGCACATCGGGCAGCGCCTCGAGTTTGACTTGACCCCAGTGGCCAAGCACACGAATCTTGCCCGCCTTGACATGCTGCAAAACGGTGGCGGGGCCCGTCGAGACGGCCTCGATTTGTCCACCCAGCAGCGCCAGCACGGCGGGGCCGGCGCCGGTAAACGGCACATGGGTGAGTTGAATGCCCGCTTGTTGGGCGAGGATCTCCATCGGAATGTGCATCGTGCCGTAGTTGCCCGAGGAGCCGTAGTTGATGGCCTTGGGGCGCTTGCGCGCGTCCTCCACAAAATCCTTCACGGTTTTCCAAGGCGAGTCGGCGCGTACGGCCAGCACGGTGGGGTCGGCGGTGTAGCGCGCGATGGGGCGCAAATCGGCGTGCGCGAACATGGGCGCGCGTCCCACGATCACGTCCGCACCGGGAATGACGCTGTAAGACGACAAAGCCATGAGCACGGTGTAACCATCGGCTTTGGCCTTGGCCACCTGGCCCATGCCAATGCCGCCGCCCGCGCCGGGCTTGTTCTCGATCACCACCGGCTGGCCCAAATCACGTGCCATGGCCTCGGCCACAGGCCGGGCCACGATGTCGGCCAAGCCCCCCGGCGGAAAAGGAACCACCATGGTGATGGCCTTATTGGGGAAGGCTTGCGACCAGACCCACATCGGCGCCAAGGCCCCAAGGGCCAGAATCCATCGACGCATCACCCGAGACTTCAAAAACCACATGCCGCGCTCCTGAGAGAAATCCAAAAATGAATGGAAGGTGTCGCGTGCCCAACAGACACGCGCCGCAAGCATAAAGTAACATCGCCGTCCTGTCGATGCACAAACCACGAGGAGTCACCCATGCGACTGGCGGCGTATTTTTTTCAAGACCAAGCGCAGGTCGGTTGTGTCACGGAAGACGGACAACACGTCCAACCCCTGGATTTACCCGCGCCCGAGCGCGAGCGTGGCGCCCTGGCCGTGATCGAGCGGCTCAGCCGAGGCGAGTCGCCAGGCCCCTTGGGGGCGCCCATCCCGCTCGCGCAAGTGCGCCTGCGCGCGCCCATTCCGCACCCGCGTCGTAACCTCTTTTGCGTGGGCAAAAACTACCACGCCCACGCCAAAGAGTTCGCGCGCAGTGGCTTTGACAGCAGCGCCAAGGTGGGGGGCGACATTCCGAGTGTGCCCATCATCTTTAGCAAAGTGCCCGAGTGCGTGATCGCGCCGGGCGAGGCGATCGTCATTCCCAGCGCCGTCTCCACCGCCATCGACTACGAAGCCGAACTCGCGGTGATCATTGGTCAAGGCGGCAGAGGCATCTCCCGCGCCGACGCGATGCGCCATGTCTGGGGTTACACCACGCTCAACGATGTCACCGCGCGCGATTGGCAGAACCGCCACCTGCAGTGGCACATGGGCAAGTCCTTTGACACCTTCTGCCCCATGGGCCCCTTCGCCGTGAGCGCTCAAGTGTGTGACGGCACGCGCACCCGCGTGCGCTGCTGGGTCAACGGCGAAGCGCGCCAGGACGCGCAAACCACCGATTTGATTTTTGACATCCCACAGCTCATCGAGACCTTGAGCGCGGGCATCACCCTCTATCCCGGGGACATCATCGCCACCGGCACGCCGGTGGGGGTGGGCATTGGCTTTACCCCGCCCAAGTACCTCACGCCCGGCGACACCGTGCGCATCGAGATCGAGGGCATTGGGGTGCTGGAAAACCCGGTGCGCTAACGCCGCAAGCCCGAGCGGGGTGACCTGCTTCGGGTGCCAGTCCTCTCAACCGTGGCGCGCGCGTGCGATCGCGGCGTATCGATGCCCCTGTGGCACGCCCGCGCGATCACGGCGTCACGATGAGCCGTGGCGCGCGCGTGCGATTGCGGCACCCTCGACCAAGGCGCGCAGTTTGGCCTCGGCCACCTCGCGTGGCATGGGGGCCATGCCGCAATTGGTGCAAGGAAAGAGGCGGTGCTTGGGCACGAATTGCAAGGCCTGGCCAATCGTCTCGGCCACTTGCTCGGGCGTCTCCACCGTCTCGCTCGCCACATCGATCACCCCCACCATCACGTCCTTGCCTTCGAGCAAGGCCATGAGCGACATGGGCACGTGGGAGTGGTAGCACTCCAGGCTCACCTGCTGAATTTGGCTCTTGGCCAAGGCGGGGAAGATTTTTTCGTACTGCCGCCACTCGTGCCCCAAGGACTGCTTCCAGTCGATGTTGGCCTGAATGCCATAGCCATAGCAAATGTGCACGGCCGTGGTGCAGGTGAGGCCTTGCGCGGCGCGCTCCAAGGCTTTCACCCCCCAGTCCGCCGCGTCTTCGAGGTACACATTGAAGGCGGGTTCATCAAACTGAATGATGTCCACCCCGTCGGCTTGCAGGGCGAGCGCTTCTTGGTTGAGCAACTCCGCAAAGGCAAAGGCCATTTTGATGCGGCCTTCCTCGCCCTCGCCGTAATAGCGATCGGCCACCGTGTCCACAATGGTCATGGGCCCGGGCAGGGTGAACTTGAGTTTTTTGCGCGTGTGCGCGCGGGCGAGTTGCGCCTCCAGGGCGTGCACCCGGCCTTTGAGGCGCAAGGGGCCCACCACTTGGGGCACCATGGCCTCGTAGCGGTTGTTGCGAATGCCCATCTTGACCTTGTTCACAAAGTCAATGCCTTCGACCGCCTCCAAAAAACCGTGCACGAAGTGCTGGCGCGCCTGCTCTCCATCGCCCACGATGTCCAGGCCCGCGTCCTCCTGGGTTTTGAGCCACAAGAGCGTGGCATCCTTTTTGGCTTGGATCAGCTCCTCCCCTTGGGCGCGCCACTGCGGCCAGAGCTTATCGGTCTCGGCCAACCAACCCGGTTTGGGCAAGCTCCCGGCGAGCGTGGTTTCAAACATGCGCAACTCCTTACATGATGCCAAAGGTTTTGAAAGCCTCGACTGTACTCATTCCGCGCTCGAGCGCCTGCAGTACGGTTTTTTCCCCCCGAGCCTTTTCAAACGCACCCTCAAACACCGCCTTCTCCACCGCTTGGGGCACGACCACCACCCCATCGCGGTCCCCAAACACAATGTCCCCTGGGTGAATCAGCACCTGGCCCAAGCGCAGCGGCACCCGATAGGCCAGGACCTTGCCCCTGGGGCCTTGGTCTTGTGCGTGCGCGCCCGTGGAGGCCACCGGAAAGCCCAGCGCCAAAATCTCGCGGGTGTCGCGGTGAAACCCATCGAGCACCGCGCCTGCAGCCTTGAGGTAGCGCGCGCGCGTGCTCATCAAGCCGCCCCAGAGGGCAAATGCGCCATGGGAGCCGCTGCACACATACACCTCATCTTCACGCAAGTCATCCAGGGCCTCAAAAAGCAGACCAAAGGGTTTGCCCAAAGCGCCCGCAGCAGCTGGCCCCGGCAGCTGACCTTCGGGTGCATCCGATTCCAGCACCGTCATGGCGCGACCGAGGATCACCATCTCCGGGTCGATCGGTCGAATCTCGGGCGGCAGAAACTGGTGCAGACAGCCCAAGCGATCGAGCGTGTCCCCTACCAGGGCGGGAAACAACTCGGCACGGACCATCGCGAACAATTCTTTGTCATCGGACCATTGCACCGTCATGGGAAGACTCCTTTTGCAAAACAGAGGGGACCTTGCGTCCGATTCTGCGCCCATTTGCCCGCGCTCGCCCATGCAGGCTTATCCCAAGTGTCGCCTGGGGTACCACAAGCGAAAGTGCGCGTAGAGCGCGCCAGTGGCAAAGACCGTCATCAAGAGCCCGAGCGGCGTGGCATCGGGGTGTTCAACCCAGCCCACGCTGTAGCTGCCCAAGGCCCCGGTCCACTGCTGCAAAAGGCCCACCGCCCCCGCGGCAGTTCCAGCCAGCGCGGGTACTTGGCTAATCGACGTCGAGAGCACCGGCGGCACCAAGAGGCCATGCCCCAGGCCCAGGAGCACCAGCGGCAAGGCAAAGGCCAGAGGGGAGCGCCAGCCGAGCCAGGGCAGGGCGGCCATGAGCAAGACCGCGCCATAGGAGAGCGTCTGGCCCCAATTCATCACGCGCCGCTCGCCCACGCGGTGCGCGAGGTGGGTGGTCATGAAATTGCCCACAATGTAGGCGATCGGCCCGAACATGATGAAAAAGCCAATGCCATCGGGGCCCACGCCATAACTCTTGAGCACGATGGGCGCGCCCGCGAGCAGTGTGTAGAACGTGGCCGTGGTGCAGGCCAGAATCAGGAGCGACCACAAAAAGCGATGGGTGCGCATGAGGGTGCCGTGCGCCGCGATCCAATCGCCCAGGCGAAACGGCTTGGCAGGCGCGGCCACCGCCACCCGGGGTAAGCCCCACCAAGCCGCGGCGAGCAGCACCGCCGTGATCACCACCATCACCCCAAAATTCGCCTGCCAGCCCCAATGCACGTGCAGGCTCCCGCCCACAATCGTGGCCGTGGGTGGAATCACCCCCATGGTCATGCCCACAAAAGCCATCATGCGCGTGCGTTGTGGCCCTTCAAACCAGTCGTGAATCATGGAGCGCCCCACCACCATGCCCGCCGCGCCACCCGCGCCCTGAATCGTGCGCGCCAACACCAAGGTGCCCAAATCCGGCGCCAAGCCGCCCAGCACCGAACCCACGAGGGCCAGCACCAAACCCAAAATCAAAATCGGGCGGCGCCCGCGGCGGTCCGAGAGCGGCCCATAGAGCACTTGCAGCAAGCCATAGGTGGCCACGTAGGCGCTGAAGGTGAGTTGCACATCGGCTTGCGGCGCGTCAAAGAGCGCGCCCCACTCTTGCATCGAGGGCAGGCACAGCGTCATGAGCATCAAGCCGAGGGAGATTTGGGCGAGCAAATTGGCCACCAGGGCCGGTCGCACGGGAGGGCGAGAGGGTTCTGTCATTGGGCGGCGCGGCTCATACCAATCGACCTTGGCGCACCAAGCCCCAGGCCCCGCCCGCAAGCAACCAGGCCAGGCCCAGCGCCAACAGCACGGCGGTGACCTCGGTTTGCTGGTGGCGCTGCAGCACGATGCGCAGGCTCAAGGCCTCGTAAATGCGGTCAATGTCGGCGGCGCTGGCGGCCTGGAAATATTCGCCTCGGGTTTTTTCCGCCACCAACTTGAGTTGGGCTTCGTCGAGCTTGACACGCGCCTGCACCCCTTCGCTCTTGAGAATGGTGCCCTTGGGCGTGCCAAATCCGATGGTGAAGACCCGCACCCCAAAATCCGCGCTCACCTGCGCCATGTCGAGCAATTCCGGCCCCACATTGCTCTCGCCGTCGGTGAGCAGCACGATCACCGCGCTCGTCTGGCTGCCGGGGGTGAGCTTGGTGCGCGGCGTGGCGGGGCGGTTGGCCGGGTGCTCGCGCGGCAAATTCGGGTTGGGCTGGTAGGACTCAGGGTTGAGCAGTTTCTCCACGTTCAGGCCCGAGCCCGGCACCAGTTGGGCCAGGCTGATGAGCAAGCCACTGCCCAAGGCCGAGCCGGTTTGCAGCGGCAAGTGTTCGAGCGCGCGCAGCAAGACCTCACGGTCGTCGGTGGGCGACTGCACCAAGGCCGCAGTGCCCGACATGCTGACCACCCCCAGTTTCACGAATGGGGGCTGACGCTCGATGAACTGGCGCGCCACCGCCTGCGCCGCTTCGAAGCGGCTGGGCGAGACGTCGTTGGCGCGCATGCTGCCGGAAGTGTCGATCGCCAGCATGACGGTGTCCATGCGGCTGGGCAAGAGCACGATCGCGCGCGGGCGCGCGAGCGCGAGCAAAAGCAGCGTGAGGCCGACCAACATCCAGAGCGCCAAACCATGGCGCCGCCAAAACCCCACACGCGGGGCCGCCGCCTCGGCCGAGGCCGACCAGCGCGGCATGCCGGCGCGGGCCAAGTGGGCACGGCGGTTCAAGCGCACATAGCCTAAAACCAACAAGGGCACGAGGGCCAAACCCCAGAGCATGAAGGGCCAGATGGGTTCGATGCTGTGCAGCATGGGCATCAGGCCCCTCCCGTCGCTTGGGCGACCGGTCGGGGCGTGCGCTGACGCAAAAAGGCGAGCAGGGCGTCTTCCACCGGTTCATCCGTGCGCACTTCGAGCGCGTCCACGCCCGCGCGCACAAAGGCTTGGCGCAGGGCCGCCTCGCGCGCCTCGGCGGCTTGGGCAAAGCGCTGGGCGAAAGCCGCATCGTCCGAGTCCACCCACACACAGGCTTGGGTTTCGGCGTCGCGCAGCCACATCATGCCCGAGCGCGGCCAGTTCAGCTCGATGGGGTCGCGCACCCGCACGGCTACCACGTCATGGCGCTGGGCGAGTTGGGTGAGCGCACGCGACCAATCGTTGCTGGCGTAAAAGTCCGACACCAAAATCACGGTGCAGCGGCGCTTGAGGTTGGCGGCGGTCTCCCGCAACAGCAAACCCAGGTCCGTCGCATGCCCCTCGCGCGCGGTGTGGGGCTCGGCAATGGCTTGGAGCAAGCGCAAGAGGGCGGTGCGCCCCACGCGGGGGGGCAGCCGCAGGCTAAAGCCCGGCTGGCTGCCGTTGTGCAGCAGCAAGCCCACGGGGTTACCTTGGCGGTGCAACAAGCGCGTGAGCAGGCCACAGAGGGTGAGCACCACTTCTTGTTTGCTGCGCCCCACGGAGTCCACTGCCATCGAGGCCGAGAGGTCGAGCACCAACCAGGCCGTCATCTCCCGGTCTTCGTGGTAATCGCGCACATAGGGCGTTTGCAAGCGCGCGGTGGTGGGCCAGTCGATGCGGCGCACATCGTCTTCGGGGCGGTATTCGCGCAAGTCGGCCAACTCCACCCCCGAGCCGCGCAGCCAATTGCGATGCGGCCCCTGAATTTGCCCATCGAGTTTGCGCCGCACGACCCACTCCAGCCGGTGCAAGAGCCGGCTGAGGTCGCGCGCGGGGGGCGCCTCGGGGGGAGGCTCAGCTCGCGGGGTTCGCAGCCACTTGAACATGGTGATGCAGAGCGGCTTGAGGCGCAGGCACGGCCTGCAGCAGTTGGGCAATCAGGTCGTCCGGGCGCAGGCCTTCGGCCAAGGCCTCGTAGGAGAGCACCAGGCGATGGCGCAGCACATCGGCGGCAATGTCAAGCAAGTCCTGGGGCATAGCGTAGCTGCGCCCGCGCAAAAAAGCGAAGGCGCGCGCGCCCTCCACCAAGGCCAGCGTGGCCCGGGGGCTGGCGCCAAAGCTCAAGTGCCGCTGCAGGTCGGGCAGGCCGTAGGCTGCGGGAGTGCGCGTAGCACTCACGAGTTCCACAGCGTACTGCATGAGCGCGGGGTCCACATACACCTGGCGGCAGTTGGCTTGCATCTCGCGCAAGGTTTCGGTGTTGGTGATGGCCCGCGCCACGGGCAACTCACCCGTCATGCGCTGCACGATGGCAAACTCCTCCTGCGCCGAGGGGTAGTCCACCAACACCTTCATCATGAAGCGGTCCACCTGCGCCTCGGGCAAGGGGTAGGTGCCTTCGGATTCAATCGGGTTTTGCGTCGCCATCACCACGAAAGGGCGGGCGATGGCGTGGCTCTCGCCCGCAATCGTCACTTGCTTTTCTTGCATGGCTTCGAGCAGCGCGCTTTGCACCTTGGCCGGGGCGCGGTTGATTTCGTCGGCCAACAACAAGTTGGCAAACACCGGCCCGAGCAAGGTGCTGAAC
>VEQC01000325.1 GCA_018883455.1 Limnohabitans sp.
GGGGAAACCCGTGACCAACGGGATGAGGGCGTTGCGCAGCACGTGGTGCCAAATCACCCGCCGCTCACTCAAGCCCTTGGCGCGCGCGGTCAGCACATACTGCTTGCGGATTTCCTCGAGCATGGCGTTCTTGGTGAGCATGGTGGTCACGGCAAACGAGCCCAACACGCTCGCCGTCACCGGCAAGGTGATGTGCCAGAGGTAGTCGGTGATGCGGGCCCCCCAACTGAGCTGCTCCCAATTGGCGGAAGTGAGGCCGCGCAGCGGGAACCACTGGAGTTGCCCGCCAAAAATCACCAGCAAGGCCACGCCCAGCACGAACCCCGGGATAGCATAGCCCGTGAGCACAATGACGCTTGTGAGCGTGTCAAAGCGTGTGCCCGCCCGCACCGCCTTGGCAATGCCCAGCGGCACCGAGATGAGGTAACTCAGAAAAAAGCCCCAAAGCCCCAAGCTGATGGAGACCGGCAACTTTTCCTTGATCAGGCTCCAAACGTCCTTGGGGTAGTAAAAACTCTTGCCCAAATCAAAGCGGGCGAATTGGGCGAGCATCTGCAAAAAGCGCTCGCTCGGCGGCTTGTCAACCCCATAGACCTGCTTGATTCCCTCCCCCCGCGCGGCATCCACGCCTTGGCGGCCACCGTACCCCCCTCCCGCCGCAGCCGCGCCCTCACCGCCCGAGTCGCGCCCCTGCAATTGGGCGACCATCTGCTCCACCGGTCCGCCGGGCACGAACTGAATGACCACAAAGGTGAGCAACAGCACCCCAAAGAGGGTGGGTACCATCAGGAACAAACGTTTGAGGACATAAGCCAGCATCACGACCCCTTGCGCATCTCTTGTATCCGCGCGCGGTTGGCGGGCGATGCCCACCACGTGGAGACCGCCCAAGCGTCGGGCTGATAGTAACGCGGCGCGTTGACGGGTTGTTCAAACAACCCGTTGCGCCAAGCCACCCGGTGCACCGCGCCATACCAGTGCGGCACACTGTAGTGGCCATGGCGCAAGACCCGATCCAAGGCCCGCAGCGCCGTCACCAACTCGGGGCGCGTGCGCGCCGAGGTCACGTGCTCGAGCAAGGCGTCCACCGCCGGGTCTTGAATCCCCATGAAATTGTTGCCCCCCTCGGTCTGGGCCGAGCGAGAGCCAAAGCGATCGACCAACTCGGCCCCGGGCGCCTCGCTGCCCACCGTGCGGTTGCTGATGATCTCAAAGTCAAACACATCCAGGCGCTTTTGCAGCACCGCGAAATCCACCACGCGGTAGTTCACTTTGAAGCCGAGTTTCTCCAGATTCTTGGCGTAAGGCGTGACCACCCGCCCCATGGAGCCGGAGTTGTCCAAAAACTCGATGCTAAACACCTCCCCACGGGCGTTGCGCAGGGCACCGTCGCGGTAAGTCCAACCCGCTTGCGCGAGCAAATCGCGCGCACGGCGCAGGTGGTCGCGCAGGGTTTCACGCGACTCCACCTCCAAGCGGGTGATCGGGGGCAGTGGCACCGGCTGGCTGAGCACCTGCGGCGCGAGCTTGCCCTGCAAGGGCCGCAACAGCGCCAACTCGGCCTCGTCGGGTAGCCCCCGGGCCTCGAAATCACTCGCCACGAAATACCCCCGCACGCGCTGGTAGGCGTTGTAGAAGAGCTGGCGGTTCATCCACTCAAAGTCCATCGCCAAGCCAATGGC
>VEQC01000326.1 GCA_018883455.1 Limnohabitans sp.
CGCCTGGTGAGCATCGCCCTGCCCCTGCTGGCCGCTTGGTGGGTGAATCGTCATGGCACCGTCACCCTCTTCTCCAATGTGCTCAGTGGTTTGGCCCTGGCGGTGATTGCGGTGGCAGGCATGCTTGGGATCACGGCCATTCTTGACCAAGTGGCATGGTTGCCAGAGAACTTGCGCGACTGGCGCGAAACACTGGAATACACCTTGTCGATTGGCTTGGCGTGGGTGACCGGTCAATGGCTGGGTTCAGCTGTGGTGCACACCCGGCGGATGGTGCAGTTGCAAGCCCTGCGGCTGCGCAAATTGCGCGAGGGCAAAAAGATCAAGATCGATGAGCTCACGGAGAAGTTGCAGAAATTTGGGGCTGCCGCCGCACCGGTTGCTTCCGGTTTGATGGCGGCTTACACCGGCTTGAAATCCATTATTGGGAGCGGCGACTAACCGTCCCCCCCTTCCCCGGCGATCCTAAGGAGTAGTTTGGATGCGCTTACGCACGCTGTTGTTATCCGCCGCACTGGCTGTGGGCCTCACCCTGAACGCGGGGGCCCTTGCCCAAAGCCAACCACGCCAAGCATTGCTCATTGGGCTCTCACAATACCTCCCGAGCGTGGGGGCCCCACCTCTCACTGGCGTGCCCTACGACATGAGCAGTGCAGAACGTATTGCGCAGGGAATGGGAATTGAAGCGAGTCAGATCGTTTCTTTGCGCGACGCACAAGCCACCAAAGCCGGCATTCTGGCGGCGCTAGAGCGCCTCAATGCCCAGGCACCCGAGGGCGCACGAGCGTTGGTGTATTTCTCTGGACATGGCACACGCTACTTTGACCAAAGCGCCCAAGGCTGCGTGGAGGGTTTATTGACCTATGACGGGCAAACCATCACGCACCGCGAGTTTGCCCAAGCCTTGCAAGGCTTGAACCAACGCGCGGACAAAGTGATCACCTTCTTTGACGCGTGTCACTCCGGTGGCGTGAGTGGCATTGCGGGAGGCGCCAACCGCACGCGCAGTGTGACGGCCAACCTCTTGCAGCCCAAGTTCTTTTTGAAGTCAGACGCCCAGTCTTCGGCTTGCTCAGTCCCCACCAATATGCGCACCCGCGGCTTGCTCGGTGAGAGCACGCGGCTCGGGGCGATTCAAGAAAACCTGGTGCAAATCACCTCCTCACGCCCGGACGAGGTGAGCTTCGATGAGCCCGGCAAAGGCGGCTTGGCCACCCAAGGCATTCGGGATTGTTTGCTAGGCCAAGCCAAAGACCTCAATGGCTCGGGCTCGGTGACGATGGATGAAGTGCAGACTTGCGCGCAAGCATTCGTGGACCAGCGCTTGCAAGGCGTGGCAGACCTCAAGCCGCACCATATTTCTGTTTCGGGTAACCGCAACATCATTCCGGTGCAGAGACCGCCCACCGCAGTGGCCGCACCTGTAACGCCTCCCCCACCGACCGCTCCGGTGGCTGCCCCCACCCCGGCAGCGCCTGCCCCGGCCTTGGCCACGGCGCCAAGCACGCCGGGAGCGGACCCGCGTCCCCCTTCCGGCACTCCCGCGACGGGTGTGGCCAACGCTGCCGCAGCCGTGGTCACGCCGCCCGCGGCAGCGCCCGTGATGGCCGCAACACCTCCCGCCGCCCCCCCTGCGCCGACCCCAGTCGCTACCGCCAACGTT
>VEQC01000129.1 GCA_018883455.1 Limnohabitans sp.
GTCGTACGTGGAGTACATGTAAGCGGTGTTGGTGGCGAGCTCCGCCGCACAGGTGTCGACGCGCTTGTACACCGGACGAATGCCCCACTGGTGACGCTGGGCGCGAATTTCGGCCTCGGTGCGCTTGAGCAGCTTGGCCAAACGGCGGTCAGAGAAGCCCTTTTGCTTGAGGGCGCGCATTTCCTCGGGCGTGAGGTTTTCCAGGCTGGTTTTCTCCAGCTCCAGCTCGATCTTGACGATTTCTTCAATCTGAATGAGGAACCAGCGGTCGATCTTGGTGAGGTCAAACACCTCGTCCACGCTCATGCCCTGGGCAAAGGCGTCGCCCACGTACCAAATGCGCTCGGGGCCAGGTTCGCCCAGCTCCTTTTCGAGCACTTCGCGGTCCTGGGTTTTCTCGTTCATGCCATCAACGCCCACCTCCAAGCCGCGCAAGGCTTTTTGGAAGGATTCTTGGAACGTCCTCCCCATGGCCATGACCTCGCCCACCGACTTCATCTGGGTGGTCAGGCGGCTGTCGGCCGTGGGGAATTTTTCAAACGCAAAGCGCGGAATTTTGGTGACCACGTAATCGATGCTCGGCTCAAAGCTCGCGGGCGTGGCGCCCCCGGTGATGTCGTTGCGCAGCTCATCGAGGGTATAGCCCACGGCCAGCTTGGCCGCGACCTTGGCAATCGGGAAACCCGTGGCTTTGGAGGCCAGCGCTGAGGAGCGCGAGACGCGCGGGTTCATTTCGATGACGATCATGCGCCCGTCTTTGGGGTTGATCGAGAACTGGACGTTCGAGCCGCCGGTGTCCACGCCAATCTCGCGCAAGACCGCCAAGCTGGCGTTGCGCATGATCTGGTATTCCTTGTCGGTGAGGGTTTGCGCCGGCGCGACGGTGATGGAGTCGCCCGTGTGCACGCCCATGGGGTCAAGGTTCTCGATTGAGCAGACGATGATGCAGTTGTCCTTTTTGTCGCGAACGACCTCCATCTCGTATTCTTTCCACCCCAGCAGCGACTCTTCAATCAAGAGCTCATTGGTGGGCGAGGCCTCCAGGCCGCGCTTGCAAATGGTCTCGAACTCTTCCGGGTTGTAGGCGATGCCCCCGCCCGTTCCCCCCAGCGTGAAACTCGGACGGATCACGGTGGGAAAGCCCACATACTTCTGAACTTCCCAAGCCTCTTCCATGCTGTGGGCAATGCCAGAGCGCGCCGAGCCCAGACCAATTTTGGTCATGGCCTCTTTGAACTTGAGGCGATCTTCGGCTTTGTCGATGGCTTCCGGGGTGGCGCCAATCAACTCGACCTTGTATTTGCCAAGCACGCCATGGCGCCAGAGGTCCAGCGCGCAGTTGAGCGCGGTCTGCCCGCCCATGGTGGGCAAGATGGCGTCGGGGCGCTCTTTGGCAATGATTTTCTCCACCGTTTGCCAGGTGATGGGCTCGATGTAGGTGACGTCGGCGGTGGCCGGGTCGGTCATGATGGTGGCGGGGTTGCTGTTGATGAGGATGACTTTGTAGCCCTCCTCGCGCAGCGCCTTACACGCCTGCACGCCCGAGTAGTCGAACTCGCACGCTTGGCCAATGATGATCGGACCCGCACCAATGATGAGGATGCTCTTGATGTCGGTGCGCTTAGGCATGCGTCTTCTCCTTGCCCATCAGGCCAATGAAGCGGTCAAACAGGTAGCCAATGTCTTGCGGGCCAGGCGAGGCTTCAGGGTGGCCTTGAAAGCAAAAGGCCGGTCGGTCGGTGCGCGCCAAGCCTTGCAAGGTGCCGTCAAACAGGGAGACATGGGTGGCGCGCAGGTTGGCGGGCAGACTTTTTTCGTCCACCGCAAAGCCGTGGTTCTGGCTGGTGATGGAGACGCGTCCGCTGTCGAGGTCTTTCACCGGGTGGTTGGCCCCGTGGTGACCGAATTTCATTTTGAAAGTGCGCGCGCCACTGGCCAAGGCCATGATCTGGTGGCCCAGGCAAATGCCAAACGTCGGCAAGCCCGAATCCATCAGGGTGCGGGCCGCCGCGATGGCGTAATCGCAGGGCTCGGGATCGCCCGGGCCGTTGGAGAAAAAGACCCCATCGGGTTGCAAGGCCAGCACTTCTGCCGCGGGCGTTTGCGCAGGCACCACGGTGATGCGGCAGCCCCGCTCGGCGAGCATGCGCAGAATATTCTTCTTCACGCCGAAGTCGTAAGCGACCACATGGAAACGCGCCGCAGTTTGCTCGCCATAGCCCTGCCCGAGTTGCCACTCTTTTTGCGTCCAAGCGTAGGCCTTCTTCACGGTCACTTCGCGCGCCAAATCCAGGCCACTCATGGCGGGCGCTTGGCGGGCTTGGGCCACGGCCTGCTCGCGCAGGGCGTCGGTCACGTGCTCGCCCGCCCCCAGGGCGAGGATGGCGCCGTTTTGCGCACCGTGGGTGCGCAAATGCCGGGTGAGCGCGCGGGTGTCGATGTTGGCGATGGCCACCGTGCCCTGGCGGCGCAGGTATTCGCTCAAGGTCTCTTGGCTGCGAAAGTTCGACGCCAACAAGGGCAGGCTTTTGATGATCAGGCCGGCGGCGTGGATGCGATCAGCCTCCACGTCTTCGGGGTTGACCCCGTAGTTGCCGATGTGGGGATAGGTGAGCGTGACGATCTGCTGGCAATAACTCGGGTCGGTCAGGATTTCCTGATAACCGGTGATGGAGGTGTTGAAAACCACTTCACCAGCGGTGCTGCCAGGGGCACCAATGGCGTTGCCAACAAAGACCGTGCCGTCTGCGAGCGCCAAGAGAGCGGGGGAAAATTTTCCCTGAAGGGACAAGAGCACTGGGTTCTCCGTTGTGTTTCGGTTCGCCCCAGCGCACGCGCTTGAAATTCAAGCGGTGACGGCTTGTTTTTGGGTTTTGGCTATCTTGTGAGCTGAAGGCGTTGGATGTGGGTGCTGAAAAGCCACTCATTATAACCTTGAGGCGCTGGCGTGCAGGCAGATGGCCGCCGCCGCCGCGACATTGAGGGACTCTTCGCCACCGGGCTGGATGATGCGCACGGTTTGCTGCGCCCGCGCGAGCAACTCTGGCGCGACCCCCTGCCCTTCGTGGCCCAAACCCCAGGCCGCCGGATGCGGCAAAGCGCCTTGCGCCACCACCTCGTGTAGGAAAGGGCCTTGGTGCGAACTGGTGGCCAACAGGGGCACGCGCAAGGCGGCCAAGTCCGCCACCGCCAGCCCCTCGCACAGGCGCAAACTCAGGTGCGCACCCATGCCCGCGCGCACCACCTTGGGCGACCACAGCGCGGCCGTGCCTTGCAAGGCCAAGACCTGGGAAAAGCCAAACGCCGCCGCCGAACGCAGGATGGCCCCCACATTGCCCGCGTCCTGAACGCGGTCCAGCACCACCGTGGCTTGGTGCGGGTCGATGGTGGGGGTTTCGGGCAAGCGCACGACCGCGCCCACTCGGGCCGGCGCGTCGAGGGCGCTGAGCCCGGCAAAAAGGGCGTCGGGCAAGATCACTTGCTGGGCGCCCAGCGAGCGCCAAGCCGCGGGCAACTCCGCCCAGGCCGAAGCCGCACACACCAGCGTTTGCACGGGATGTGCCTTGCGCACGAGCGCATCCACCAGATGTTCGCCCTCGAGCCAAACCTCACCCCGCTTGCGATAAGCCCGACTGTCTTGGCTGAGCCGGCGCAAGTCTTTGAGCCAGGCGTTCTCGCGCGAGGTGATATGTTGAGGCACGCTCATATCAGGCACGCTCCGCGATGCAACGGGCCACAGGGGCGAAACTCTGGCGGTGCCAGGGTGTCGGGCCCAGACGGCGTAGCGCCTCCAGATGCACGGGCGTGCCGTAGCCCTTGTGCTGCGCGAAACCATAGCCCGGGCAATCGCGCTCCAATTGCTCACACCAGCGATCGCGCGTGACCTTGGCGATGATGGACGCGGCCGAGATGGCGGGCACTTTCGCATCCCCCTGCACCACCGCCTCGGCCAAGACATCGAGCACGGGCAGTTGGTTGCCGTCCACCAAAACGCGCTGGGGCTTGAGACGCAAGCCCTCCACCGCGCGGCGCATGGCAAGCAAGCTGGCTTGTAGGATGTTGAGGTGGTCGATTTCGGCCACACTCGCTTCGGCCACCGAGACACACAATGCCTTGGCCCGGATTTCGTCGTAGAGCCGCTCGCGGCGCAAGGCGGTGAGTTTTTTGGAATCGGCCAGACCGGCGATCGGGCGCTCGTCATCCAAAATCACCGCCGCCGCCACCACCGGACCGGCGAGCGGACCGCGCCCGGCCTCGTCCACCCCGGCAACCAAGCCCGGTGCGTGCCACAGGAGGGGGGCTTGTTCAGCGCGCAAGAACTTCTTCGATCGCATGGACACACAGCTCCGGGGTATCAAGTTGCAATGTCTGGCGTTGCGCCGCCAACTGGTTTTGCACGCGTTGCATGCGTGCCGGGTCATCCAACCAGGCCAGCACATCGTGCGCCAACTGCTTCGGATTGGCCGCCTCTTGCAAGCGCTCGGGCACCAGAAATTCGCCCGCCAAAATATTGGGCAAGCCCACCCAGGGCTGCAAGCGTTTGCGTTGCATGATCCACCAACTCAGCGGATGCATGTGGTAGGCAATGACCATGGGGCGCGCGAACAAGGCGGCCTCCAGCGTGGCCGTGCCGCTGGCGATCAAGGTCACGTCGCAGGCGGCCAGCGCCAAATGCGATTGGCCTTGCAAGATTTGCAAGCCCGGGAGCCCTCCCGCTTGCGCGATGGCGGCCTCAATGGCGGGACGCAAACTGGGAATGGCCGGCAGCACGCAGCGCAGCCCGGGCCGCTCGGCCGCGACGAGTTGCGCGGCCTGCACAAAGCGCTGGGCCAGATGCGCAATCTCACTTGCGCGGCTGCCGGGGAGCAAAGCCAACACGGTGTCCGAGGCGGAAAGTCCCAAGGCCGCGCGCGCCGCCTCGCGGCTCGGCGCCCGCGCGATCACCTGGGCCAAGGGATGGCCCACAAAAGTCGCCGCCACCCCGGCCGCGCGCAGCAACTCAGGCTCAAAGGGAAAGAGGCAGAGCACGTGATCGACACTGGCGCGCAAGCGATGCACGCGGTGGGCGCGCCAAGCCCAGATGGAGGGGCAGACAAACTGCACGCAAGGAATGCCTTGCGCTTTCAAATCGCGCGCCAAATCCAAATTGAAATCGGGGGCGTCCACGCCCACAAAAAGACGCGGTGGCTGGGCTAAGAGACGGGTGCGGAGTTGACGTCGGATGCCCACAATCTCGCGGTAGTGGCGCAGGACTTCGATATAGCCCCGAACCGCCAGCTTCTCGTGCGGCCACCAGGCGTCAAAGCCCTGCTCTTGCATCTTGGGCCCGCCGATGCCAAAGGCCTGCGCGTCGGGCCAGCGCGCGCGCACCCCTTCGAGCAACAACCCCGCGAGCAGATCACCCGAGGTCTCGCCCGCCACCATGGCCAGCGAGAGTGGCGCGCTCGAAATGGCGGGGGCATGGCCCTGCATGCGAGCCCTCAGCGCACGATACCGCGGTCACTGGCGGTGGATTGCAGAAATTCCAGCATCATGGCCACGTCAGGCGCAGATTCGGGAATGCGCTCGCGCAAGGCCTCGATGTGCCCGCAGGCCTCATTCAGGGTCAGGCCATCGCGGTAGAGGGCCTTGTGCATGGCTTTGACGGCCCGTATGCGCTCGGGCGAGAACCCGCGACGGCGCAAGCCCTCAAAGTTCATGGAGCGGGCTTGCGCCGGTTGCCCTTGGCACATGACAAAGGGCGGCAAGTCGGCAAAAAGCAAGGAGTTCATGGCCGTGAAGCTGTGCGCGCCCAAGCGGCAGAACTGGTGCACCACGGTGAAGCCACCCAAAATGACCCAGTCGCCCACCGACACATGGCCGGCGAGCTGGCTGTTGTTGGCAAAAATGGTGTGGTTGCCCACGCGGCAATCATGGGCCAAGTGCACATAGGCCATGATCCAGTTGTCATTGCCAATGGCAGTGATGCCTTGATCCTGCACGGTGCCAATGTTGAAAGTGCAGAATTCCCGCACCGTGTTGCGGTCACCAATGACCAGCTGGCAAGGCTCGCCCGCGTACTTTTTGTCCTGCGGTGCCGCGCCAAGCGAGTTGAACTGAAAAATCTGGTTGTCCCGCCCAATCGTGGTGTGGCCTTCGATCACGCAATGCGCGCCAATGCGCGTGCCCGCCCCAATGCGCACATGGGGCCCGATCACGCTGTAGGGCCCGATCTCCACGCTGGCGTCGATCTCGGCCCCAGGGTCAACCAAGGCGGTGGGGTGAATGCGGCTCATGCAATGCGCGCCTTTCTCAGGCAATGGTCCGCATGGTGCACATCAACTCCGCCTCGGCGGCCACATCCGGGCCCACCCAGGCGCTGGCTTTGAATTTGAAGATGCCCGCCTTCATGCGCTCGAGCGTGACATCGAGGGTGAGTTGATCGCCCGGCTCGACCGGACGCTTGAAACGCGCGCCATCGATGCCCGCGAAGTAGTAAACCGTCTTGTCGTCCGGCGAGGTGCCCAGGGAATCAAAGGACAAGAGCGCGGCGGCCTGGGCGAGGGCTTCCAGAATCAGCACGCCCGGCATGACGGGACGGTGCGGGAAATGGCCATTGAAGAACGGCTCATTGATGGTGACGTTCTTGATCGCGCGAATGCGCTTGCCTTTTTCGATCTCGAGCACCCGATCCACCAACAAAATGGGATAACGGTGGGGGAGTTGTTTGAGAATGTAATGAATGTCCATGGTCAGTCTTCGGATCGTTGTTGTTCGAGGGCTCGGATGCGCTCGCGCAGCCGATGCAGCTGCCGCAGCGTGGCCGCATTGCGCTCCCAGTTCGCATTGTCGTCGATTGGAAACACCCCACTGTAGTGGCCGGCCTGGTGGAGCGAGCGCATGACCACCGAGGCGGCCGAGATGTGCACGCCGTCGGCCAATTGCAAATGCCCCAAGACCACGGCCCCACCCCCAATGGTGCAACCCGCCCCAATGCGGGCGCTGCCCGCCACGCCCGCGCAGCCCGCCATGGCCGTGTGCGCGCCGACTTGTACGTTGTGGCCAATTTGCACGAGGTTGTCGAGCTTGACCCCGTTTTCGATCACGGGGTCTTCCAGCG
>VEQC01000130.1 GCA_018883455.1 Limnohabitans sp.
CCCACCACATCCAGTAAGTCGCTGCCAAGTCCACGCCAGAGCAAAATGCCCCCAAACAGTGCCGATAGGCTGGCCAGTAGCCACAACTCCGGCGGATAAGTCGCCAGGGCCCCACGACCCGCTGGGGGCATCCAAACCAAACTCGAAGCCAAGCTGACACTGGCGAGTCCCAGCAATAAGCTCCACAGACGGGTTCGTTTTAAATAGTAGAGCGGGACTTCGCAGGTCAGCAAAAAAGATTCAGGGGCAGGTGTCATCACAATCTTCCTCAGACAGCCGCCATTCTCTCCTGCGCAAAGGTGTTTTTTTCCAAGTTGGGCACCAGAGAATCCCTAGCCATTTGTACATGACATTCCGATAGGTGAGCCGCGCGTTGTGCATCCCCATCTTGAATGGCCTGCCAAATAGCCGCGTGCTCTTCCCAAATGCCCTCTCGGCCAGCTTGACGCTGCAATACCGCGCCCATGACACGACGCAAATGAATCCAGTGCAATTGCGCGGTCTCGGTAATGTAGGGGTTCCCGGAAGCTTCGTAAATCGCCCGATGGAAGGCCGTATCGGCTTCAATGAGCGCTTGCACATCCGTCCCCTCGGCGGCTTTGCGTCCTGCATCCAGCAGGGCGCGTGGAATCTTCATGCCACGCTCTGCAGCCAAACGGGCCGCCAGGGCATCGAGGGCACCGCGAATCTGGTAGAGGTGCCCCATGCGCATCGGGTCAAGCCGTGCCACCACTAAGCCTCGACCCGCGGCATCTTCCAAGAGCCCATCCTTCTTGAGCAAGCGCAAGGCCTGTAAGACTGGTGAGCGCGAGACATGCAGGCGCTCGGCCAAATCTTCCTGCGTGATGCGCTCGCCAGGGGCGAGCGTGCCGGCACTGATGGCATCGAGCAAAGTCTTGTAGACCTCGTCCACATAGTCGGTTCGACTGGGGATTTGGGTAAGCGTCATCGCCATCGCTCCCTCTTGCATGCAGGCTCGGGACAACCCGAAACCCGCATCCTGTTTACGCGAACATGTCGGGTTGGGTTTTTGCCAAATGATCGTAAATCGGCTGGAAATGGAGCCAGCCGATGTATTCCGAGCCCACATGCTCGCGGCTATAGCGCGAACGGTCCGGCGGCACCATGACGGGTTTGTGTCCGGTGGCCTCGACCAGCAATTGTTGACGGCAGCAGCGCTCTAGCGCCATGAACCAAAATGCAGCCGCTTCAATGCTATGCCGGCTCGCGGTGAACAAGCCATGGTTTTGATGAATCGCGGCTTTCACCCCTTTGAACCAATCGCAAACGGCCAGCCCGGCGCGTTCTTCAACGGCCACTTGCCCTGCCTCATCCTTGATCACCACATGATCTTCAAAGAAAGCCGCCGCGTCCTGGGAGATAGGGTCCAAGGGGCGCCCCAGTGCCGCAAAGGCGGTGCCATACACGGTGTGGGCATGGCACATGGCAATGATGTCCGGATGCGCCTCGTGTACCGCTGCATGCAGCACAAAGCCCGCCCGGTTGATGGCGTGCTTGCCTTCGAGCACCATGCCTTTGTGATCGGCCAAAATCAGGTTGGAGACTTTGACCTGGGCAAAGTGCACGCACATGGGGTTGGTCCAGTAGAGCTCCGGGTGTTCAGGATCCCGAATGGTCAAGTGCCCCGCAAAGCCGTAATCGAGCCCTTCCAACGCAAATGCCCGACAGGCCGCCACCAGGCGTTGCTTGCGGTGCAGGCGTTCGCTCTCAAAATTGTCGAACACCGGGATTTCGGGGTAAATCAAACCCTCTTGCGTGGGGTCATAAATGGATTTTTTGCGCTCGGTCACGAGCGGGCTTTTCACTTTATCCAGCATGGCTAACTCCTTGGCAAATTAAAGATCCAGACAGAGCACTTTGCTCGTCGCGCGGGAGACGCAGACCGTCAGACAGTGCTTGCGCTCATCGTCATTCAAGATGTAATCGCGGTGATCGACCTCTCCCTCGGTATACCCCACCTTACACGCACCGCACAAGCCCGATAAACAGGAGGTCGGCACGCGCCGCCCCGAGAGCTCGATGGCCCGAACGATGGTTTGATCAGGCCCCACCTGCAAGGTGGCCCCGCTGCGCATCAAGCGCACTTCAAAACCGCCCTCAACCCCCACGCTGACCGGTGCCTCAGGCGCCTTGAAATGTTCGGCATGCACCTGATCTGCCGGCCAGTGTGCTGTGGCCTCTGCGCAAGCTTTCATGAACCCGGCTGGACCACAGGCATACACATGGGTGCCAGGCTTTGGCGACGCCAACAAGGCCGCAATGTCGAGCCCCTGCTGCGGATCACCTTGGTCAAAATGCAGATGAAGCTGCCCTGGTGGCACCAATGCTTGTAAGACCGCCACAAACGCCGCATGGCCAGGCGTGCGGGCACAGTAATGCAGCTCAAATGAGGCCCCCTGAGCCACCAACGCATGGGCCATGGCCTTGATGGGTGTGACGCCAATACCCCCCGCCAAAAGTACCGTGTGCTCCGCTTGTTTGGCCAGGGCAAAAGCGTTGCGCACCGGCCCAACTTTGAGCCCATCGCCCACCCGTACCTGCTCATGCATCGCGCGCGAGCCGCCGCGCCCCTGCGCTTCTTTGAGTACACCCAATAGCCAACACGAGCGATCCGCAGGGTCACCCGCCAGGGAGTAAGACCGAACCTGCCCACCCGGCAAATGCACATCCACATGCGCCCCTGCCGTCACCTCCGGCAATGCTTGGCCCTGTGGGTCCACAAGCTCATAGGAAAAAATACCCTGCGCCTCCATGCGCATCGCGCGCACAAGAAGCATTCGGACCTGCGACGCCTCCGGCGCAAGCGCCGCATCAGACACAGGCGCGTTCATGCGTTTCTCTTGGCCAACACTTCTTGCTGCAGCGCTTCCATTTGCGCCTTCACAAACGCCTCGCGCTCGGCCCCTTTGAGCGCGTCCGATTCGGTAATGATGCGCACCACCTGCTTGGCCAAATGGCGCCGCAACGTCACCTCTTCTTCCGTGGTGCGTCCCACCGGCAGTTCAAACACATTGCCCGAACAATAGGCGTTGGGCGCGCCGCCGCAATCCCGCAGCCACTGGGCAAACTGTGCGGGGCTCGCCTGCGGGTTGGTACCCCGCACCGCGTCGCGGAGCAATTTGCGAAACATGTAGAGGCCCGCATCAAACTTGGTCGGGTTCTCCAGCGCGTGCACCGCAATCGGACGCTGGCTGATGATGGCCTCATAATCGCCCGGCGCGTATTGGCAATCTTTGTAATTGGCACGCACGCGGTGATCTTGGGGAATGGGCGGCATGTCTTCGAGTTTGTACTGGCCAAACCGCTCGGGCCGCCGCATGGCCACCTGCCCTTCCAAAAAATCAATGGTCTCGTAGCCCACCAGATTTTTATCCCCCACGCCGCGTGTATCGATGCCCGGGCCCATGACGCGCCAGCCGATCATTTTGGTGTTGATGTCATCGACCGGCACGGTCCAGCGAATCATGTGGAAGCGGCTGAACAGCTTCTTGCGCGCACCATCTTCCGAGGTGTAGGCATGCAAACTGAGGTTGGGCAGCACCTGCTGCTGCACGCGAATGTGCATGTGTTGGTCATTGGAGCGGCGCGCGCCCGAGCAGGCAAGACCCCGCCCCCCATTGATGGGGAAAAATTGCATATCGGGCGGCACTTCCATGGAGGCCGCGCCCACTTCGTCAAATGTCGTGCCTTGATAGTGCTCACCGGTCACTTGGCGCTTGGCGTGCAACGCCATGGTGTGGTAGTTGTCGGCCGCGTTGTCCTGCACCTGGAGCCAATTGCAATGCTGGAAGTTGCTATAGGGCACCAATTCATCGCCCTCCATCACCGTGAAGTTGCTTTCCCACTCGGGGAAAGGCGGCTCCTCCTCGGGCGGGCCCATGTAGGCAAACACGAGGCCATGGCGCTCAAAGGCCTTGTAGGCCCCCTGACGAATCGAGCAGCGGTAGCGCTCCCCTTCCTCCTCCTCGCCGGCGGGAAACGGCACCCGCAAGCACGTGCCATCCACATCAAACACCATGCCGTGGTAGCAGCAGGAAATCCCCCGCTCTTCAATCTTGCCGTACTCCAAAGAGGCCCCACGGTGCACGCAATGGGCGTGCAAGAGCCCAATGCGCCCGAGTCCATCGCGAAACGCCACCAACTCTTCCCCCAGAATTTTGAGGTAGCGTGGGGTGTCGGTGAGCTCCATCGACATGCACACGGGATGCCAAAACCGTCGCATGTACTCCCCCGTGGGCGTACCCGGCCCCACCTCGGTCAATTCCGGGTCGTGCCCTGGCACCCGATTGGTGTAGTAGCCCCCGAAGGGGATGAGTTTCTTTTCCTGTGGCTCAAAAGCCTGTTGCGTCTTGTCTCGGGTGTTCATCGTTGCTCCTGGGTCGGCAAAAGTCCAGCGAAATGCACCGGACTCTGTATACTGTATTCAGAATATACCGACCGAGCCTACCGATGCTGAGGCGGGTAAACCCTTGAAAGCCTGGCGAAATGGCACAGACGTGACAGCACCCTCCCCGCCCCGCGGACGGGCGAACGGGCTCAGAGTGACTTCAAGAGGGCGCGGTTAAAGAGAAAAATGTTCTCCCCCCGGTGAATCAAGTCAAAGTCATATTGCGCAATCGCTTCAGGAAATTTCGCGACGAGCCCGAAAAGGGCAACATCCAGTCGTGCAACTCGGTCACGATTTTCTAGAACTTTATTCTAATATCTTTATGTAAATTAATTTTTTGAAATTTTAAAACACTCGGTTCTTCCACTCATTCTGGATGAGTTTTAAAAAGCAGGTCAGCCGAGCTGGCCGAGCGCCTCATCGAGGAAGCCCGCCGCCAGGGCATCTACGTCACCGAAAACCCGCAGCTGGTGGACCTGCTCAGCCGGGTGAACGTGGACCAGGAAATCCCGCACGAGCTCTTCACGGCGGTGGTGGTGATTCTGTCCTGGGTGTACTGGCTCAAGGGGATGCGGCCGGGGGATGAGAAGCAGGCCTCCTGAAAAGCGCGGGGGACCGGGTCGGGGGCCGGGACAGGGGGCCGTCCAGGCACGGCAGCCGATCTCCGACATCTCGCTCTGGCATGAATCATGCTTGGTGTCAAAATAGCGTGCGTCGGACGCAAGTCGCTGGTCAGGGTTTGGGCAGGTCTGTGCCCCGGCCTGAGGAGGCCATCTTTTGAAAAGCGCACGCATCCCTTGAAACCCTAACCAGGAAAGCCAGGCTCCAATGACAACAGATGCAAACAAACCCATATCGATCAAGGTCGAGGGCTGGCGCGGCATCAGTCATTCCTACTCCTTGGTGAATCAATTTCAAATCCTGCACTGGAGCAGGAGCGGACTGGCCCGCCTGCAGCATGTAGACATGCCCTTCATCATGCCCCATTGGTCCAACGGGGAAAATTCGGCAGGCTTCGATGAGCAGGACCAGACGCTGATCGAGAACATTTCCCAGGACATCACCCCCGAAGCGGTCTACAGAATCTTTGCCCCCTTCGGCCTGGACACGCCTGTGGAATTGCCCACCCTGACATTCGCGGTCACTGAATTCGGCCTGAGCAGCGGCAATTACAGCCAGTCTGCGGTCGACACCTATGCCGCCCGCGGCGGACTGATTCACACCCCCAGCCAGTGGAGCAAACGCCGCCTGATCGCCAACGGCATTCCCGAAGGCATCATCCATGTGGTGCCCCACGCAGCCGATGCCAAGTATTTCTTCCCGATGGATGCGAACGGCATCCTCCACAACCGGCGAACGCTTGGTTTTGCGGAAGATGACGTCGTATTGCTGAACGTGGGAACCCATCATTGGAACAAGGGACTGGATGTCCTGCTCAAAGCCTTTGCCCAGGCGCGTAAGCGCAATCCGCGCCTGAAACTGCTTTTGAAGGACCAACGATCCACCTACCTGATGAATTCCGAATCGTTTGTGCAACAGACGCTGACGGAGATCGGTATGAACGACGCCGACACCATGGCCGCCATACGCATGGTGCCCGGTCCTATGACCTTGGCGCAGCTCAACTGCATTTACAACCTGGCTGATTTCTACCTCACGCCTTACCGGGCGGAGGGTTTCAACCTTCCCGCGCTGGAGGCCCAGGCCTGTGGCACGCCTGTGATCGCCACCGCCGGTGGTGCGACGGATGATTTCTTGAGCCATCCCGCCAACCGCCTGATCTCCGGCCGCCTGCATGAGAACCAGAAGCTCAAGGATGACCTGCCCGTGAATGCGTACATCGAGCCCGATGTGGATGAACTGATCGCGGTGCTGAGCGCGGCTGAGCGCGCGGCAAGGCCAACTTCGGTGGGGCAGCGCATGGATTGGGCGGGGGTGGGGCGCCTACTCTGCGGCATCCTGCGGGGCGCAAGAAGCGGTGCACTTGAACCGCTGGTCGCATGAAGGCGCTAGCCCTCTGAAGACAAGCAAGGATCTCGACCATGTCCAACGAAACCAGCAAGCAGATGCAACGTCGCAGCGTGGACCATCGTTTCGCGACCCGATGGATACGGGGCGACGGCATAGACATCGGTTGCGGACCGGATCCGCTGTCGAATTTTTCCGAATACTTCCCCTTGATGAAAAGCCTGCGGCCATGGGACTTGCCCGACGGCGACGCCATGCTCATGGCAGGGGTGGCCGATGACAGCTTCGAATTCGTGCATTCCAGCCATTGCCTGGAACATCTGGTGGATCCTGAACTCGCCCTCAAGAACTGGGTCCGAATCTGCAAGCCTGCCGGCCATTTGATCATCACGATTCCCGAAGAAGATTTGTACGAGCAGGGAGTGTGGCCCTCGACGTTCAACAGCGACCACAAGTGGACTTTCACCATTCACAAGAGAAGCAGCTGGTCGCCCAAGTCCATCAACGTCACGTCCTTGCTCGAGAAATTCACGGACCAGGTCGAAATCATCAAGATTGAAAAGCTCGATGCGCTGACTCACCTAGATTCCATTATCGACGCTTCTGACGGTATTTTGGTCGCGCGGGGCGACTTGGCGGTAGAAGTGGGCAACGAACGCGTGCCCGTGCTGCAAAAGAAAATCGTCCGAGAATGCAATTTACGTGGCAAGCCCGTGATC
>VEQC01000131.1 GCA_018883455.1 Limnohabitans sp.
GGCCTGCGTCAAAATGGGCACCACGGTGGCGACCAATGCCCTGCTCGAGCGCAAGGGCGAGCCCACCCTCTTGATCACCACGCAGGGCTTTCGCGACGGCCTGCGCATTGCCTACCAAAACCGCCCCCGCCTCTTTGACCGCCACATCGTGCTGCCCGAGCTGCTCTACGAGCGCGTGATCGAGGCGCAGGAGCGCATGGGCGCGCATGGGGAGGTGGTCACCCCTCTGGACGAAGACCATCTGCGCGAGCGCCTCTGGGCCGCGTACGACGCGGGTCTGCGCAGCGCGGCCATTGTCTTCTTGCACGGCTACCGCTACACCGCCCACGAGCAAGCCGCCGCACGGCTCGCGCGCGAGATCGGCTTTACCCAGGTGAGCGTCTCGCATGAGGTGAGCCCGCTCATGAAGTGGGTGAGCCGCGCCGACACCACCGTGGTCGACGCCTACCTCTCCCCCATTCTGCGCCGCTACGTGGAGCGCGTGGCCGCTGAGATGCCGGGCGTACCGCTGTACTTCATGCAGTCCTCCGGCGGCCTCACCGACGCCCAAGCCTTTGCGGGCAAAGATGCCATCTTGTCGGGGCCTGCGGGGGGCATTGTGGGCATGGCGCGCACGGCCAACCAGGCCTTGGCGGAGCAGGGCGAGGTGCGGGTGATTGGCTTTGACATGGGCGGCACCTCCACCGATGTGTCGCATTTTGCGGGCGAGTTCGAGCGCGAGTTCGAGACCCAGGTGGCCGGCGTGCGCATGCGTGCGCCCATGATGAGCATTCACACCGTGGCCGCCGGTGGCGGCTCGGTGGTGCGCTACGACGGCGCGCGCTTGCGCGTCGGGCCCGAGAGCGCCGGGGCCAACCCGGGGCCCGCGTGCTACCGCCGCGGCGGCCCGCTGACAGTGACCGACGCGAATGTGCTGCTCGGCAAAATCCAACCGGCGCATTTCCCCGCCGTGTTCGGGCCGCAGGCCAACGAACCCCTGAGCCGTGCGGCGGCGCAGGCGGGCTTTGCGCAGCTCGGCCAGGCCATGGGCCTGAGCCCGGAAGCGGCGGCGCAAGGGTGCTTGCAAATTGCCGTGCAGCAGATGGCCAACGCCATCAAGAAAATTTCCGTCGCGCGCGGCTACGACGTCACGCGCTACGCGTTGCAGTGTTTTGGCGGCGCGGGCGGGCAGCACGCCTGTTTGGTGGCCGATGCCCTGGGCATGTCGCGCGTGTTGGTGCATCCCCTCGCGGGGGTGTTGTCGGCCTACGGCATGGGCCTGGCCGACCAAAGCGTGATGCGCGAGCAAAGCATTGAGCGCCCCCTGGAAGCCGCCACGCTTGCGCCCATGGCCCAAGTACTCGACGCCCTGGCCGCGCAGGCGCAACAGCAAAGCGCACTGCCCAAGGCCCAAGCGCCCGAAGTGCGCCGCCGGGCGCACTTGCGCTACCAGGGCAGTGACACGGCCCTCATCGTGCCGTTTGGCGATGTGGCCACCATGCAGGCCGACTTCGAGCAGGCGTACCGCCAGCGTTACGCCTTTTTATTGCCTGGGCGAGCCTTGGTGGTGGAGGCGGTATCCGTGGAGGTGGTTTGGGCGGGCGAGTGGCCTGTTTTGCCGCCGGTGCCCACGGCCCAAGGGGCCGCGCTGCCGCTGCGCGAGTCGGTGCGCATGTACACCGAGGCCGGCTGGCAAGACGCGGCCTTGGTGCGGCGCGAAGACTTGCGCGCTGGCCATGTGGTGACCGGCCCGGCCGTGATTGCCGAGGCCAACGCCACCACCGTGGTCGAGCCGGGTTGGCAGGCGCAAATGCGCGCCGGTGGCGAGCTCTGGCTCACCCGCCACACCCCGCGCGAGGCGCGCCAAGCCCTGGGCACGGCGGCCGATCCAGTGCTGCTCGAAGTGTTCAACAACCTGTTCATGAACATTGCCGAGCAAATGGGCTTGCAGCTGCAAAATACCGCGCACTCGGTCAACATCAAAGAACGCCTCGATTTCTCATGCGCGCTCTTTGACGCGCAGGGCCAGCTCATCGCCAACGCCCCCCACATGCCGGTGCACTTGGGCTCCATGGGCGAGAGCATTCGCACGGTGCTCACGCGCAACGCGGGCCAGATGCGCCCCGGCGACGTGTATGTGCTCAACGACCCCTACCAAGGCGGCACCCATTTACCCGACATCACCGTCATCACGCCTGTGTTCTGGGAAGGCGAGGGCGAGAACGGAGAACCCATGTTCTATGTCGGCTCGCGCGGACACCATGCCGACATTGGCGGCATCACCCCGGGTTCAATGCCGCCGTTCTCGCGCCACCTCGACGAAGAGGGCGTGCGCTTGGACAACGTCAAACTGGTTGACGCCGGTCGCCTCTGTGAGGAGGACTTACTCGCGCGGCTCGCCAGCGGTCCGCACCCGAGTCGCAACCCCGCGCAAAACCTCGCCGATCTCAAGGCCCAGATCGCGGCCAACGAGAAGGGGGTGCAGGAGTTGCGCAAGATGGTGCAGGAGTTTGGCCTATCGGTCGTGCGTGCCTACATGCAGCATGTGCAAGACAACGCCGAGGCCTCGGTGCGCCGCGTCATCACGCAGTTGCGCGACGGACATTTTGTGCACCCCTTGGACAATGGCGCGCGCATCGAGGTGCGGGTCACGGTCGATGCCGCCACGCGCAGCGCGACGCTCGATTTCACCGGCACGTCGGCGCAACTCGACAACAACTTCAACGCCCCCAAAGCGGTGTGCATGGCGGCGGTGTTGTATGTGTTTCGCACCTTGGTCAACGACGACATCCCGCTCAACGCGGGTTGTCTCAAGCCCTTGCGCGTGATCGTGCCCGAGGGCTCCATGCTCAACCCGCGCTACCCCGCCGCGGTGGTGGCGGGCAACGTGGAGACGTCGAGTTGCATCACCAACGCGCTTTATGGCGCGCTTGGCGTGCTCGCGGGCAGCCAGCCCACGATGAACAATTTCACGTTTGGCGACGCCACCCACCAGTACTACGAAACCCTCTCGGGCGGCAGTGGCGCTGGCGAGGGCTTTGCGGGCACGAGCGTGGTGCAAACCATGATGACCAACTCGCGCCTGACCGACCCCGAGGTGCTGGAGTTTCGCTTTCCGGTGCGCTTGCTGGGCTACGAAATCGTGCGCGGCACGGGGGGCGCGGGGCAGTTCAAGGGGGGGGACGGGGGCTTGCGCCGCATCCAGTTTTTGGCGCCCATGGTGGCGAGCATTCTCTCCAACGGTCGACTTCACCCGGCTTTTGGCGCCAACGGCGGTGCGAGCGGGGCGCCTGGGCGCAACCGCGTGCGTCGCCACGACGGCCGCATGGAGGAGCTTCCCCATGCTGCACAAGTCAACATGGGGGTGGGCGATGTGTTTGAGATCCAGACCCCGGGTGGCGGCGGCTGGGGCTCACCCGCCAAACCGCACTGAAACGCTCAGTACTGGGTGGGGGGGAGGTCGACTTCCAGCCCATCGAGCGCGGGCGTGAGGGTGATTTGGCAGGAGAGTCGGCTGCGTGCGTCGCGCGGGCTGGCGGCAAAGTCGAGCATGCTGTCTTCATCCGAGGCCACGGCGGGCAGTTGGCTCAGCCAAGGTTCACGCACGTGCACATGGCAGGTCGCGCAGACCAAGGTGCCGCCGCAATCGGCGGCGATTTCATCGACATCCGCGGCAATCGCCGCTTTCATCAGGCTTTGGCCGCTTTGGCCGGTGATGGTGCGGGTTTGGCCATCGGCGCGGGTGAGGTGAATGGTGACGGTACTCATGGGGTTCTCTAGTAGCGGGCGAAATACTCGCGTCGATCAAACTCCAGTTTATCCTCTGCCGCCTGATGCCGTGCGTCCTCGGCGTGTTTGAGGCGACTGAAATAGCGCACAAAGTCCTCGCCAAAACCCGCCTGCATGGCCGAGTCGCTCGCGAACGCTTGGAGGGCGGCGGCGAGGGTGCTGGGAATGCGCGGGGCAGCGCTGGGGTCGTCGGCGTAAGGCGCGAGGCTGGCGGGGGGTGGCAGACGTTGGCTGCGCAACCCGCTGAGCCCGGCGTGAATTTGGGCCGCGAAATACAGATAGGGGTTGGCGGTGGGTTCGCCCAGTCGGTTCTCGATGCGCGTGGCGGGGTGGCCCTGCGGCCCGATCACGCGCAGCATGGCGCCGCGGTTGTCGTGTCCCCAGAGGATGGACTGGGGCGCGAGGGCGTTGGGGCGAAAGCGGCCAAAGGCGTTGGCCGTGGGGGCGCACAGCACGGTCATGCCCTGGGCATGGTCGAGCAAGCCCGCGAGGTAGTGCGCGCCGAGGTCGCTCAATGTGGCGCGCGCGTCGGTGGTGTCCGCCCCGGGCAGGGCCGCAGTGCGCACGAGGGCGTTGTGGCCGCTCTGGAGATCGCGCAGCGATTGGTGCAAGTGCCAGCCGCTGGCCATGATGTTGGGAAATGGCGGTCGGCACATGAAGGTGGCGTGATAGCCCGCGCGCCGCAGCGCCTGACGCACGGCGCTGCGAAACAGCACCATGTTGTCCGCTGCGGTGAGGGCGTCGGTGGCGTCAAACACCGCCTCCACTTGGCTCGGGCCCAGTTCAATCTCGAGCGAGCTCAGGGGCAAGCCCAGGGCCTGCGCCGTGTGCTGCACGACGCGCAGGGGTGCCTCGGCTTGGTCAAACCAGGCTTCGGAGAGCAGCATATAGCCTGGGTGGATGAGTTGCACCGCCGGTGCGGGTGGGGGCCAGGCCGAATGCTCGGGGTTGAGGGCCGGGTCCACGGTGGGGTCGCACAGGCGGTAGATGTGAAACTCCACCTCCAGGCCGCAAACCAGATCGAGCCCCTGGGACGCCAGCGCCGCGAGCGCACGCTGCAACTGCGTGCGGGTGTCGTAGGGCACGGGGCGGCCATCGTCAAAATGCGGCTGGCATTGCACCCAGCCGGTGGACGCCGCCCAAGGGAGCACGCGCCAAGTGCGGGGGATGGGGTGGAGCAAGAGGTTGTTGGCGTAGCCAAAACCGGGCAACTCCTCGCCGATACCGGGCTCGAACACCTTGAACGCCGTGCGGTCGGAGGTGTCTTTGAGCATCAAGGTGCTCACCATGCCCACGCCACTCGTGAGCGCGGCGAGCGCCGCGGTGGCGGTGAGGGTTTTGCCGCGCAAGAGGCCGTGCGCGTCGCACCAAGCAAAGCGCACCAATTCCACGCCGCTCCCGCGAATGGCGTCGGCCAAGGCGTCGCGGTCGGCTGGGGTGTGGGCGTTCATGCGGTGGCCTCAGAGGCGTCAAGCCATGGCGCGCCCTCGCGCTTGGCTTTTACCGCTTGTTGCCACCAGTGTTGCCAGTCGTTCGCGGGCGCAATGCCATCGACTGTGTCAGGCCCGAGGCGCGTGGCCGCCACGTCGGCATTGGCAAAGCCCAGCGGTACGCGGCCGGCCTCGACGTCATCGATGGCCTGCATCAACAAGCGTCGATTGAGCATGATGGCCTTGTCGCTTTGTCCCAGGTGTTCGCGAGTGCGGTCTTGAATGGGTCCCATGCTCTCGCAAGCCCATTGGTCGTGCACATTGATGTCCTCTTCGCCCATCCCGAGGTAGGTCCGGCTTTGCTGTTCGGCGGGGTTGTAGCCCCAATGGTTATGCCGGCCCGAGACGGGGAGGTAGTCGGGCAGCTGGGTAAAGCGCAAGCGCTGCTGGCGCATGGTTTCTTTGTCCACGGGATCGGCAAAGCTGGTGAAGACCGAGACCCAATACGTGTGGGTGTCATCCACCGGCACGTGCATCTGGGTGATGGTCATGGTCTCGGAGAGGGGAATGACGAAGGTGTGCGGAAAGAGGGCATGGGTGATGCGCACATGCATGAGCGATTCGTTCATGGCGCGCAAGGTGGTCAGCCGCATGCCGTAGGGCGTGGCCTCGGGGCGAATGTCGGGTTGAACGAATTCGCGCATGATGCGCGTCATGGGCCAGCGCTCACCCGCCACGTTGCCGGCGCTCGCGCCGCGAAACTGTCGGCCATACGTGGCATCGAGGCTCTCATCCTGAAAGAAGCGGTGCAAGAACGAGGTGTGCGCGGGGTCAATGCCCACCTCAAACGCCTGCAACCAGTTGCAAGCCCATTGGCCTTTGAAAGCGAAGGTGTGGCTGGCAGGGGCTTCGAAACAATCGAGGGCGGGCAGGGGCGGGGGCGTTTGGTCTTCGGGGCCCAACCAGGCGAAGATCAAGCCGCTGCGGATCTGCAAGGGGTAGCTGCGCTGGCGCACGCGCTGACACAGGTTGCTGCCGCTGGGCTCGGCGGGGGTTTCGAGGCAGCGGCCCTGGGCATCGAACTTCCAGCCGTGAAAGGGGCAGCGCACGCCATCGCCCTCGTGGCGAGCGTAGGCCAGATCGGCGCCGCGGTGGGGGCAGTCGCGGTCGAGCAAGCCGAACTGGCCCGCTGCATCACGAAACAAAATGAAATCCTGACCAAGTAGGCGCACCGCTTTGAGGGGGCGCTCGGCCATGCGCGGGTCGAGGCGGGGGTCGAACTCGTCGAGCAGCGCGACGGGCTGCCAGTAGCGGCGCATGAGCGCCCCGCAGGGGGTGCCTGCACCAATTTGGGTGATGCGTTGGTTGTGCTCGGCTTTCATGGGGTTCTCTCCTCTCGACTTGCCCTGAGGGTAGCAAGTCCTCTCGCAATTTGACAAGCCTTCGGCTGTCGCCTCGGCGCGAAGTGACAAGCCTTCGGCTGTCGCCTCGGCGCAAAGTGACAAGCCTTCGGCTGCCGCCTCGGCGCGAAGGCAATCGCCAAATCGGCCTAGAATCTTCCCATCTTAAGGCCGCGGTGGCTCAAACAGGAGACTTGCATGACCCCCCAAAAACGACTCATTCTCAAAGCCCTGATGGCCAGCACCTTGCTCGCTTGGGGAACGGCGCAGGCCGAAGAAGCCTTCAAGATTGGCCTGATCCTGCCCATGACCGGCCCCTTTGCCTCCACTGGCAAGCAAATTGAGGCGGCGGCCCGCCTGTACCTGTCTCTTATACAATCT
>VEQC01000009.1 GCA_018883455.1 Limnohabitans sp.
TGCCAAGGCCAGAGCGTTTCCACCATTTCGGGCAGGGCATGACACGACACGCCCAACGCGCTGAGTTGGTGTTCCAGCCACGAGCCGGCAGCGCCCCCAATCACCACCCGAAGGTTCACCTTGTCCTGAAGCTGGGTACAGAGGGTCAGGATGTGGTTCTGCGCGCCGCCCATCTCGCCCTTGGTGATGACCATCAACACATGAGGCTTGGGGGTGAGCGCAGACGCAAGCGGCGCGG
The DNA here is from genome assembly GCA_018883455.1 of Limnohabitans sp. Classification (GTDB taxonomy): domain Bacteria; phylum Pseudomonadota; class Gammaproteobacteria; order Burkholderiales; family Burkholderiaceae_C; genus Limnohabitans. The sequence continues at coordinate 239 of VEQC01000009.1, forward strand.
TGGATTGGCTTGCCAGATGGGCAGCCCAGGGGCTGCGGCGACGTCGCTGTGGCAGCGGCGCTGGGCCCTCGGGCGCTGCGGCAGGCCCCACGGGCGTCGAAGCGTCTCCAGAGCTCGACTGGGCCTGCGCATTGGTTTCGGGCCCCACAGCATCAGGCGCCACATTCTTGGCCGTACGCGTCACCCGCGTGCGCTTGGGCTTTTCGGGGGCGGGCGGCGCAGGCGGCGGAGGCAGATCGCCAAAAAGGCTGAGGTTGGGATCGTGATCAGCGCTCATGGCGTGGAATCGTAGCCTTGGGGGTTTTGCGTTTGCCAACGCCAAGCGTCGGCGCACATGTCCGCGAGCGAGCGGCGGGCCCGCCAGTGAAGACGCGTTTGCGCGAGTTGGGGGTCTGCGTAGCACTGGGCCACATCGCCTGGACGACGGGCCACGACTTGCGACGGTACCGCCACTTGATTGACTTGGGCGAAGGTTTCCACCAGGCTGCGCACACTCACGCCTTGGCCTGTGCCCAAGTTGACGGTGAGCAAGCCCTGTGCTTGCAGGGCCCGCAGGGCCGCCACATGACCTTCCGCCAAGTCACAAATGTGCAGGTAGTCGCGCACGCCAGTGCCATCGGGGGTGGGGTAGTCGTCACCAAAAATTTGCAGGTGGGGCCGCAAGCCCAGCGCGACTTGGGTGACGTAGGGCATGAGGTTGTTGGGCACGCCTTGTGGGGCTTCGCCCAAGCGCCCGCTCGGATGTGCCCCGACGGGGTTGAAGTAGCGCAAGATGGCGATCGACCAGCGCGGGTCGGCTTGGTGCAAGCTGCGCAGGGCGTCTTCGCACATCAGCTTGCTGCGGCCATAAGGGTTGGTGGCCGTCAGAGGGGCGGTCTCCGGAATCGGCACCTGTGCGGGGTCTCCATACACGGTGGCCGAGGAACTAAACACCACTCGCCGCACTTGGGCGCGATCCATGGCTTGCAAGAGCTGCAAGGTGCCACCCACGTTATGGTCAAAATAGCGCAGGGGTTGCGCTACCGATTCACCCACCGCCTTGAGCCCGGCGAAATGAATCACCCCCTCAAAACGATGCCGCGCAAAAAGCGCATCTAAAACGGAGGCGTCGCGCACATCACCTTGGACGAATTCCAACGGCGGGGCGCCAAGCTCGCGCAGCCGCTCTAGCACCCGAGGGCTACTGTTGCTCAGGTTGTCGAGCACCACCACGGGCCAGCCGGACTCGGCCAAGGCGAGCACCGTGTGCGAGCCAATAAAACCACAGCCGCCAGTCACCAATATGGGATTCATGATGCCGTGCATTATCGGGCCAGAGAGGGGGTAGAATCATCTTCGTGGTCGGGTAAGAAGCCTCGAATTAGGGCCTACCACCCGTTTTTATTATTTTTCTGTTCCTACTTCAGCATGAAACGCCATCACACCCATACGCCGGCTCAAGGCGGTGAAACCTGCATTGCCCTCATTGACGCCCGTTTCCTCGCTTGGCTCCAAGGCCAAGGTGAGCAAAACGCCCCCCAAAACCGCGCCCAGTTGTTCGCGGCGGTTGCCAACGCCCTTGCCCACGCCGGTATGGAAGCGCAGTTGCGCCGCATTTATTGGTACACCGACAATTTGGAAGAGCCGGTTTTTGATGGGCAGATCAATCGCATGGTTCAACCCCACGCCGTGGACGGCGGCGTCTCCATGTTGCGAGCCCTGGGCTCCGATTTGCAACGTCTGGCCGAGCGCCAGGCGTGTGACCATTTGGTGATCGGCAGCGACGACGAGCGCCTGCTCGGCCTCATTGACGAAGCCCAACTTCACGGCTTGGGCGTGCATTTGCTCGCCGACGAAGCCGCGCGCCACATGGGGCAGTTGCAACGCGACGATCCGGGTTGGGCCCGCTTGCTGGCCCAGGCCGATCAGCGTTTGGTGCTAGGCGCGCGTGCCGCGCAAGGCCCACGCCATGCGGGTGCCCCCGGACATGCCATGCCGGCCTTCGACGCCCAAGCCACGCGCGAGAGTTTGGGCACAGTCATCACCGCTTGGTGGTCCGAAGAGCCGGAAGACCTGCGTGAAGACCTCCGCGAAGAGCTGCAAAACAGCCGTGGCATTCCCCAAGAAGTGGACCGCCAACTCCTGCTCGCCGCGCGTCGCGTGCTCGACCGTGCCCTCTCGTTCCACGAGAAAAAGCTCATGCGCGAGATGGTGCGTGAGACCGTGCTCGGCCTGCAGCCCCAGGTGGACCCGTCCACCCCCGCCCTGGCCGAGTAAGCCGGTCGGAGATCAGCATGGCTCTGCACAACCCCGCCGAGATCCTGGCCCAGGCACTGCCCTACATTCGCAAGTATCACGGGCGTACCCTGGTCATCAAGTACGGCGGCAACGCCATGACCGACCCCGCCCTGCAACAGGCCTTTGCCGAAGACGTGGTGCTGCTCAAACTCGTGGGCATGAACCCGGTGGTCGTGCACGGCGGCGGCCCGCAAATTGAGGGCTTGCTCCAACGTTTGGGCAAGAAGGGTGAGTTCGTGCAGGGCATGCGCGTGACCGACGCCGAAACCATGGAAGTGGTGGAGTGGGTGCTCGGCGGCGAGGTGCAGCAAGACATCGTGGGCCTCATCAACCGCGCCGGCGGTAAGGCCGTGGGCCTGACGGGCCGCGACGGCGGCCTCATCCGTGCCCAAAAGCTGCGCTTGGTCGACCCGAGCGACCCGCAAAAGGAATACGACGTCGGCCAGGTGGGCGACATCACCCAAATCGATCCCAGCGTGGTCAAGGCCTTGCAGGAGGATGCCTTTATTCCGGTGGTGAGTCCGATTGGCTTTGGCGAGCAAAACGAAAGTTACAACATCAACGCCGATGTGGTGGCTGCCAAGCTCGCCACGGTCCTCCAGGCTGAAAAGTTGCTCATGCTCACCAACATCCCGGGCGTGCTCGACAAGGCCGGCGAGCTCCTGACAGAGCTCACGCCGCGGCGCATTGACGAGCTGGTGGCTGACGGCACGATCAGCGGGGGCATGCTGCCCAAGATCGCGGGGGCGTTGGACGCGGCCAACAGCGGCGTCAAGGCGGTGCACATCATTGACGGGCGGGTTCCCCACGCCATTTTGTTGGAAGTCTTGACCAATCAAGCATTCGGCACCATGATTCGGTCGCACTGACCTTATCATCACGCCATGACCGAACCCGACGCCGCCGTTGATAAACCCAAACGCCAGCGCATGAAGCCTGGTGAGCGCCGCGAGCAGATTTTGCAAACACTCGCGGCCATGCTGGAAAACCCCGGCGCCGAACGCGTCACCACGGCCCTGCTCGCGCAGCAGTTGGGCGTGAGCGAGGCGGCCCTCTACCGCCACTTTGCCAGCAAAGCCCAAATGTTCGAGGCGCTCATTGAGTTCATCGAGCAGACCGTTTTTACCCTGGTCAACCAGATCCAAGCGCGCGAGGAGCCGCACGCGGCGGCGCGCATGGTGGCCATGGTCTTGCAGTTCGCCCAGAAAAACCCCGGCATGACCCGCGTCATGGTGGGCGATGCCTTGGTGTTTGAGCACGAGCGCCTGCAGCAGCGCATCAACCAATTTTTTGACCGGTTCGAATCCGCCCTGCGCCAAGTGCTGCGCCAGGAGGCCGAGGCGCGTCAGTCGCCCACCCCGACGGTGGAAGCGCAGGTTCGCGCCGCCGCCCTCGTGGCCTTGGTCGTGGGCCTTTGCCAGCGCTATGTGCGCTCAGGCTTCAAGCGCCTGCCCACCGACCACCAGGACGCCATTCTCGGCCTGCTCGCCTGAGCGGCTTTTCTGTTTTCGCCCCATCCCCACACAAAGGAGACCCATGAAACTCGTTCGTTTTGGCCCTGTCGGCAAAGAAAAACCCGGAATGATTGACGCCGAGGGCAAGCTGCGCGACTTGAGCAGCATCGTGCCAGACTGGCGCGGTGATACCTTGAGCGACGCCGTGCTCAACAAAGTGCGCCGCATCGCGCCCGCACGCCTCCCCCTGGTCAAGGGCCGCCCGCGCTTGGGCTGCCCCGTGGCGCAGGTGAGCAAGTTTGTTGCCATTGGCCTGAACTATGCCGATCACGCGGCCGAGTCGGGCATGGCCATCCCCAAAGAGCCCGTGGTGTTCATGAAGGCCACCACCTGCTTGCAAGGCCCCAATGACGATGTCATGTTGCCCAAGAACTCGGTCAAGTCCGATTGGGAAGTGGAGTTGGGCGTGATCATTGGCAAAACCGCGCGCCACGTCTCCCTCAAAGACGCCCTCTCGCACGTGGCGGGCTACGCCGTGGTCAATGACGTGAGCGAGCGCGAGTGGCAGCTCGAGCGCGGCGCCACCTGGGACAAAGGCAAGGGCTTTGACACCTTCGGCCCAGTCGGCCCTTGGCTAGTCACCCGCGACGAAGTGCCCAACCCGCAAAAACTCGGCATGTGGCTCGACCTCAATGGCCAGCGCATGCAAAACGGCAGCACCCGCACCATGATCTTTGGCGTGGCCAAACTCATTCAGTACGTGAGCCAGTGCATGACCTTGCTGCCGGGCGACATCATCACCACCGGCACCCCGCCGGGCGTGGGCATGGGCATGAAGAAAAACGGCAAGCCCGCGCCGCTGTATTTGAAGCGCGGCGACGTGATGCACCTGGGCATCGAAGGCCTGGGCGAGCAGTCCCAGAAAGTGATTGCCTTCAAGCGCTGATCGGCGCGCCCCCTAGCCTTCGCTGAGCGAGACCACCGAGACCCCGGGCAAGGCCTGGGGCTCGGGGAAGGTCTCGGGGTCGAAGGCCTTGTCCCCGTCCTCGTTGGGCAGGCCGGTGGGCTGTAAATCCTTGAAATTGAATTGCGCGTGGTCCATCAGGTGCGAGGGCACCACGTTTTGCAGCGAGGCGAAGAGGTTCTCCACCCGCCCAGGGTGCTTGCGCTCCCACTCGCGCAGCATCTCCCCCACCACCTGGCGTTGCAAGTTGTCTTGGCTGCCGCACAGCGTGCAGGGAATGATGGGAAACGCGCGTTCGGTGGCCCAGCGCGCGAGGTCTTTCTCCGCCACATAGGCGAGCGGGCGAATGACCACGAACTCCCCGTTGTCGCTCACCAATTTGGCTGGCATGCCTTTGAGCTTGCCGCCAAAAAACATGTTCAGGAAGAAGGTTTGCAAGATGTCGTCGCGGTGGTGGCCCAGCGCGATCTTGTTGCAGCCGAGCTCACGCGCCACCCGGTAGAGAATGCCCCGGCGCAGACGCGAGCACAAGCTGCACATGGTCTTGCCCTCGGGAATATTCTTCTTCACGATGCTGTAGGTATCCTGCGTCTCGATGTGAAACTTCACGCCCAATTGGCTCAGGTAGTTGGGTAGCACCTCCGCGGGAAAGCCAGGCTGCTTTTGATCGAGGTTAACGGCAATGAGCTCAAAGGGTACCGGCGCGCGCGCCTGCATCTTGAGCAAGATATCGAGCATGCCGTAGCTGTCCTTGCCGCCGGACATGCACACCATCACGCGGTCGCCTGCCTCGATCATTTGGTAGTCGCTGATGGCTTGTCCCACCAAACGACAGAGGCGTTTTTCCAGCTTGTGCGCTTCGCGCTCGATCTTGAGTTGCGGGGGACGCGCGGGCGTCTCGGCGCTGGGGGTTTGCGGTTTTACCATTGGCCGGTCTCCATGCGAATGGCGACTTCGCAGTCGTCAAAAATTTCAAGCTTGGCAATGCGCACCCGCACCCCGAGCACACCAGGGAGCTGCATGAGGCGGTGGGCGAGGCGGCCAATGAGGCTTTCGAGCAAGTTGACATGCTCGGCCGTGCACTCGTTGATGATGATTTGGCGCACCTTGCGGTAGTCGAGCACCTGGGTGATGTCGTCATCCTGGGGCAGCAGCGGCTGGGTGCCGAGGTTGAGCTCGGCGTCCACTTGGATCGGCTGTGGCGCGGTGCGCTCGTGCGCCAAGATGCCGAGGTTGGCATCAAAGCGCAAACCTTCGAGGGTGAGGATCTGGGTGCCCTTGGAGACCGCCATCTCAGCACACCCCCGGCTTAGCGCCAAAGACTTCCACCCCCACGGCGTCGCAGTCGGGGTAGACATCGGGTTTGTGCGTGGTCAGGCGCGCGGCCTGCACGCCCGGATGGGCGAGCAAGGTGGCGAGCAATTCGTCACACAAGGTTTCTTGCAGGCCAATGTGGCCTTGCGCAATGCGCGCGCGGATGACCTCACGCACAAAATCGTAGTCCACCACTTCATGGAGCGCATCTTGGCTCGGGCGGGTGTCTTCTAAGCGAACCCACAAATCCACGTTAAAGACCAGGCGCTGCGGCGCGCCCTGCTCAAAGTCGTGCACCCCAATGTGCACCGGCAAGGTGTAGCCGCGCAGAAAAAGGCGACGGTGTTGCGTTAAAAGGGAATCCATCATGGCGTGAGCCCCTGGTCAATGGCAAACATCACATCGCGCGCGAGCGGCACCAGGTGCTGGCCGTTGTCCACGCGCAAAGCTGTGCCCGTGATGCCGCGCGCTTGCGCCAAATACACGCAGGCCTCGGCCACTTCCACGGGGTTGATGGGCTCGCGCAAAAGGTTCACGCGCGCGGCGCGCTGGTAGTTTTCCTCGCTCTGCGGACCGCTCGGGTAGAGCAGGCCAGGGGCGACTGCATTGACGCGCAGCACGGGGGCGAGCGACTGCGCTTGCAAGCCCACAGCGCGCTCCAAGGCGAGCTTGGAGAGCGTGTACGAGAAATAATCCGGGTTCAGGTTATAGACCTTTTGGTCCAGCACATGCACCAGGCTCGGGTGTGGGGCTCCCGTGGTTTGGGCACTGGCATGGAGGGCGTGCAGCCATTTGCCAAAGTACATGGGCGCGAGCAAATTGACCTGCAACTGCGCCAAGGCCTGCGCCTCGGCGAAATCGGTGCCATGGTCGGGCTCAAACAGCGAGGCGTTGTGCACAATGGTGCGCAAATCCGTGGCGGCGCCGTGTGCGGCCACCGCCGCCTGAGCTGCGGCGAACACCTGCTCGCACGCGGCTTCACCCTCGAGGTTGCCGCCGATGGGCTCGGCCATGCGCCCCAGCGCACGCACTTGGGCGCACAAAGCTTGCGCGGCCTCGGCCGAGTGGCGGTAGTGGCAGAGCACATGCCAGCCCGCGCGGGCGAACGCCAGGCCGATCTCGCGACCGAGCCGAAGGCTGCCACCGGTGACCAAAACCCAGGATTGCATACGCTAGGATGAGAAGAACATGAACCCGACATTATCCCCCGACCCGGCTGACAGCGCCTTGCTCGCCCGGATTCACCAAGAAATCGCCCAGGCGGGCGGTTGGTTGCCGTTTGACCGCTTTATGGCGCTCGCCCTCTACACCCCGGGCTTGGGCTACTACGCCCACACGGGGCGCAAATTCGGCCATATGCCCACGAGCGGCAGCGATTTTGTGACCGCACCGGAACTCTCCCCCGCGTTTGGCCGGGCCCTGGCGCGCCAAGTGGCGCAAGCCCTTGCGCACAGCGGAACCCACACCGTGTGGGAGTTTGGCCCCGGCAGTGGGGCCTTGGCGCGCCAACTCCTGGAGGCCCTGGGGGATCGCGTGCGGGAATACGTGCTGGTGGACCTCTCCGGCAGCCTGCGCGCGCGTCAGCGCGAAACCCTCGCGCCCTATGCCGATCGCGTGCGCTGGGTGGACGCCCTGCCCGAGCGCATGAGCGGGGTGGTGGTGGGCAACGAAGTGCTCGACGCCATGCCCGTGCGCCTGCTCCAACGCACGGCAGGTCAATGGCACGAGCGCGGCGTGGTCGCCACGCCCGAGGGACTGGCCTGGCAAGACCGCCCGAGCGCCGAGCGCCCGCCCATCGCGGTCGATGGCGCGCATGACTATCTGACCGAAATCCACCCCCAAGCCGAGGCCTTTGTGCGTACGCTGGCCCGAGGCCTCTTGGCCGATGTCCAGGCTGGCGGCGCCGGGGGCAGTGTGTTCTTGATCGACTACGGTTTTCCCGAGCAGGAGTACTACCACCCCCAACGCCATGGGGGCACCGTCATGTGTCACCACGCCCACCACAGCGACCCCGACCCCCTGCACGCCGTGGGTGAAAAAGACATCACCGCCCACGTGAATTTCACCGCGGTGGCCTTGGCTGCGCAGGAGGCGGGGCTGGAAGTCTTGGGCTACACCTCGCAGGCGCGCTTTTTGATGAACTGCGGCTTGTTGGAGGATTTAAGCCAAGCCGATCTGGTCGAGCGCGCGCGCGGCCAAAAACTCATTCTGGAGCACGAGATGGGCGAACTCTTCAAAGTCATTGGCTTGGGCACCGGCGCGTGGGAGCCCCTGGGCTTTACGCAAGGCGATCGCTCGCACCGCCTCTAAGCCTGGCGCTCAAGCCAAAGCTTGCGCGATGGCGTCGATTTGCGCAGCCTGAATGCGCGCCCCCACCTGCGGGCCCTTCAAGCCTTCGGCCAGCGCTTGGGCGCTGAGCGCGGCTTGGTCAATCGCCAGTCCCGCCTCGAGCGCCCGTTGCAGACGCTGCGCCTGCGGGTAGGCTTGCTCGGCAAGTCCCAAACGCCCCCGCTCGTCGCACGTGCAGGCTTGCAGCACCTCGGCAAAGCGCTCGGGCCGCCGCCAGGCATCGCAGCGCTGGAGCAAGCGCCAGATGGCATCGGCCCCAAAGCCCATCGATTGGTGAATATGACCGTGCTCACGCGCCACCAGATCGGCCAAAGCCTTGCATTCATGGGGCACGCGCCAGCGCGCGCACACGGCCTGCGCCAATTGCGCGCTGCGCTGCTCGTGGCCAATGTGGCGCGGCCATTGCTCGCGCGGCGTGGTGCCCTTGCCCAAGTCGTGACAGAGGCAGGCAAAGCGCACCGTCAGGGGCGTTTGTAGAACCGCGCTTTGGTCCAGCACCATCTCCAGATGCACACCGGTGTCCACCTCGGGGTGGTACTCCGGGCGTTGTGGCACGCCGTAGAGTCGGTCCACCTCCGGTAGCAAGCGCGCGAGCGCGCCACATTCGCGCAGCACCTGTAGCATGCGCGAGGGGCGAGCGGCCATCAAGCCGCGTGCGAACTCTTGCCACACGCGCTCGGGCACCAAGTGATCCACTTCACCTTGCGCGACCATCTCGCGCATGAGCGCCAAGGTCTCAGGCGCCAGGGTGAATGCGGGCCAGCGTGCGGCAAAGCGGGCCACGCGCAGAATGCGCACCGGGTCTTCGGCAAACGCCGCCGTGACATGGCGCAGCACGCCGGCCTGTAAATCCGCCAAACCCCCATAGGGATCAATGAGCGCTCCGGAATCGGGGTCTTGGGCGATGGCGTTGACCGTCAAGTCGCGCCGCGCCAAATCCGCCTCCAGCGTCACATCGGGCGCGGCATGAAACGCAAAGCCGTGATAGCCCACACCCGTCTTGCGTTCGGTGCGGGCGAGGGCGTATTCCTCTTTCGTCTCGGGGTGGAGAAAGACCGGAAAATCCCGTCCCACCGGCATGAAGCCCTGCGCGAGCATGGCCTCGGGCGTGGCGCCCACCACCACCCAATCACGGTCAGCGCCGTGCTGGCCCATTTGCGCATCGCGCACCGCGCCGCCCACGAGATAGGTTTTCATGGCCGGTCGCGTTCGCTCGGTTCAGTCCCGTGGGGGAAAGATTTGTCCGATGCGGGTGGGGGTTCCAATGCCCAAGGCCGACAAGCCCGGCAAACGCCCGCCCGACACATTGTCCTGCCGCATGGAGGCGAGGTTGTCGCGGCTCATCAAGGTGGGGCCCGGGGCCCACTCGAGGGCGAGGGCTTGGAGTTGCCCCATCCACTCCGGCAGCGGAATGACCGGACGCGTCCGACCCTGCCAGCGCCCCGCAATGCCCACCAGCTCGCGCAGGGTGAACACTTCGCTGCCGCAGGCCTCGAACACCTGACCCGCGGTGGTGGGCGTCTCAATGGCGTGCACCAGGGCTTGGGCCACATCGCCGACCCAGACCGGCTGGAAGCGCGTGGCGGCTCCCGCCAAAGGCATGACGGGGAAGAAACGCTGCAAGCGTGCGAAGAGGTTGATGAAGGCGTCGTCTTTCCCAAAAATCACCGAGGGCCGCAAGATCGTCACGCCCAGGCTGTGCGTCTGCGCCGCGGAGTGTAGGGCGGCTTCGCCCCGCGCCTTGCTGCGCTGGTACATGGAGCTGCCCGTAGGGCTCGCGCCCAATGCGCTCACATGCACGATGCGACTCACCCCCGCCTGCTGGCAGGCGCGCGCGAGCTGCGCGGGCAATTGCGCGTGAATCTGCTCAAACGCCTCGGCATGACCATGCAAGATGGCCACCAGGTTCACCACCACATCGTGGCCGCGCACCAAGTGCTGGAGCTGGCGCGGGTCGTTCACATCGGCTTGCACCAAGCTCACGCCGGGGAGCATTTGCAAATGACGGGCGGGCAAACGCCGTGTGGGCACCGTGATGGCGTGCAAGTGCGCGCTCAGCTGAGCCACCAGGTGACGGCCCACAAAACCCGTGCCGCCCAAGACCAGAATTCTTTTTGGATTGATCAACATAAGCCTAGACTGTACCCTGCCTTTGGTGCATCGGATAATGGCCCCATGAACCAACTCGACGCCCTCAAACAATACACCACTGTGGTGGCCGATACCGGGGATTTCAAGCAAATTGCCCAATTCAAGCCCCAAGATGCCACCACCAACCCGTCCCTGATCCTCAAAGCCGTGCAAATGCCGGCCTACCAGCCCCTGCTCGCCCAAACCAAGGCCCAACATGGACAGCGCCCGCTCGACGAGCAAATCGACCGACTCCTGGTGCGTTTTGGCTGCGAAATCCTCACCACCATCCCCGGGCGTGTTTCCACCGAAGTCGATGCCCGCCTGAGCTTTGACCGCGCCGCCACGGTGGCGCGCGCGCGCCGCCTCATGGCGCTCTATGCCGCCGAGGGCGTGGGCCCTGAGCGCGTACTCATCAAAATTGCCGCCACCTGGGAGGGCATTGGGGCTGCGGCCGAGCTCGAGCGCGAAGGCATCCACACCAACCTCACCCTGCTCTTTGCTTACTGCCAAGCCATCGCCTGCGGCGCGGCACGGGTGCAACTCATCTCCCCCTTCGTTGGCCGCATTTATGACTGGTACAAGAAAGCCGCGGGCGCCCAGTGGGACGAGGCCGCCCAGGCTGGCCCCAACGACCCCGGCGTGCGCTCGGTGCGCGCCATCTACGACTACTACAAGCGCCACGGCATCGCCACCGAAGTCATGGGCGCGAGCTTTCGCAACATCGGTCAAATCCAAGCCCTGGCCGGCTGCGACTTGCTCACCATCAGCCCCGAACTCCTGGCCCAACTCGCCGCTACCGAGACCCCCCTGCCGCGCGCGCTCGACCCCGAAGCCGCCCGCACGCGCGACCTGCCGGCCATCGCTTATGACGAAGCCGGCTTTCGCCTAGCCCTCAACGAAGACGCCATGGCCACCGAAAAACTCGCCGAAGGCATTCGCGCCTTCTGCACCGACGCGGGCAAGCTCGAGGGGTTGATGCGCTAGTTTGGGCGCGACGGGGCAGACACTGCCGGGGCTTGATAACAGCCCAGACGGGACTCGCTGATGGCTTGTTGATGAGCCATCAGCAGTATCTCTATTGGATTCGTGAAGTTAATCGGTTGAAGTGAAGCTGATGGACCGACTGTTCGGACTCTCTGCAGTGGGCAAGCACAATGGTTTTCTAAAAACCTCGTCATCCAGCCGCCCCCAGCACTTCCTCCAGCATTCCCCGCACATCGGCGTGCAAGGCTGTGAGTACCTCCGCAAAGGGGAGATGCGGCATCTCGCTTTGCACCAGGCGGGCGACGGCTTGGGCTTGGGCCCAATCGCGAGGTTTTTTGAGGGGCTCGCGTAGCACTTGTTTGGAGAGCCACGCCTTGTGTAAGGCAAACGCTCGGGGGTCGGGGACCCGCATGGGCGTGGGCCAACCCTCTTCATCGATGCCGACCGCTTCGAGTTTGGGTGCGTGGATGAGCCACTGCAAACTGGGAACTTCTACCGCGATCAAATCAGCTTGACCGAAAGTGACGGGTACGCTGGGACGCATTCCACCAGGGGGTATGACCAAATCCACCATGAACTCGCCTGCGTTAACGGCCCGATAGGGTTGATCACTCAAACGTTCAAAGCTGCGATCCGCTTTTTGAAGCAGACCCAGCAAGCCTTCGCCTTCGAGTTTTGTGCAGACAATCGTCATGCGCCGACGCGTGTCATACAAGAGGTCCACATCGCCGGAGGCCAACAATTCCAAGAGAAAGTGTGCTCCGCCTGCCACCTCATAGGCGTACAAAGCTTGTGTGCCGATGAGGGTGAAACTGTCCTCTAAGCCTGCCCGGTCGAGCTCACGCAAGATGCGGGCAACCACCCGCGGAATTCGGTTGAGCCTGAGGGCCTTGTTGAGCCGCGCTTGCTCTTGCAGTTTTTCGCTAATGAGGCCGAGCCGCTCTTGCGCTGCCTTACGGCCCTCCGTGAAGGAGGCCAGCAGTTTTTCTGTCTCCGGTGAGCGCGGGCCCATCATTTTTCCATTGCCTCGCCGGTCATGGTCGCGAAACAAGTATTCGCGATGGCGCACCTTTTTCCAGCGCATGCCAAATCGGTAGGCATCGGCATGCCGCAGAGCGATTCGGTAGCTTTGGAACAACTGTTCAGAATTCACCAAATGCAGGCGTTGCTGGTTGGAGAGTGGTTTCATGCGGTTTCCGGCCAAACGGAGATTTCGAAAATTATGACGGAAACAGGATCGAAAGTCTCGATTTTTTCCGGCATAGCGAATGGGCCCCCTGTATCGCCGGAAACGGTCACCCCCCAATGGCCTGGTAAACCCAATCGGCCCATAAAAAACCCCGCCATCACTGGCGGGGTTGGGTTTGGCCGGTCAGGCTCGGGGTGATTACATCATCCCGTCCATGCCGCCCATTCCGCCCATGCCGCCGCCGCCAGGCATTGCGGGGGCTTCGTCCTTCGGAGCCTCAGCCACCATGCACTCGGTGGTCAGCATCAAGCTGGCCACGGAGGCGGCGTTTTGCAAGGCGGTGCGGGTGACCTTGGTGGGATCCAAGATACCCATCTCGATCATGTCGCCGTAGGTGTCGTTGGCGGCGTTGAAGCCAAAGTTGCCTTTGCCTTCGAGCACTTTGTTGACCACCACGCTGGCTTCGCCGCCGGCGTTGAAGACGATCTCGCGCAGGGGCGCTTCGATGGCCTTGAACACGAGGGCAATGCCGTGGTTCTGGTCTTCGTTGTCACCCTTGAGGGTGCCCACGGCTTGGCGAGCGCGCAGCAGAGCCACGCCACCACCGGCCACGATGCCTTCTTCCACGGCTGCACGGGTAGCGTGCAGCGCGTCTTCCACGCGGGCTTTCTTCTCTTTCATCTCGACTTCGGTGGCCGCACCCACCTTGATGACGGCCACGCCGCCAGCGAGCTTGGCCACGCGCTCTTGCAGCTTCTCGCGATCGTAGTCGCTGGTGGCTTCTTCGATCTGCACGCGAATTTGCTTGACGCGGGCTTCGATGTCAGCGGCAGCGCCAGCGCCGTCGATGATGGTGGTGTTCTCTTTGCCCACTTCGATGCGCTTGGCTTGGCCGAGGTCGGTGAGTTGCACTTTTTCGAGCGACAGACCCACTTCTTCGCTGATGACTTTGCCGCCGGTGAGGATGGCGATGTCTTCGAGCATGGCCTTGCGACGGTCGCCAAAGCCAGGGGCCTTGACCGCCACGACCTTGAGGATGCCGCGGATGGTGTTGACCACCAAAGTCGCGAGGGCTTCGCCTTCCACTTCTTCGGCAATGATCAAGAGCGGACGACCAGCCTTGGCCACGGCTTCGAGCGTGGGCAGGAGGTCACGGATGTTGCTGATCTTCTTGTCGAACAACAGCACGAAGGGGTTGTCCAGGATGGCAACCTGCTTCTCGGGGTTGTTGATGAAGTAGGGCGAGAGGTAGCCGCGGTCGAACTGCATGCCCTCGACGACGTCGAGTTCGTTTTGCAGGCTCTTGCCGTCTTCCACGGTGATCACGCCTTCTTTGCCCACTTTGTCCATGGCGTTGGCGATGATTTCACCAATGCTGTGATCGCTGTTGGCGGAGATCGAACCGACTTGGGCGATTTCCTTGCTGGTGGTGGTGGCCTTGGTGGCCTTCTTGAGCTGCTCGATCAGGGCGGAGACCGCCTTGTCGATGCCGCGCTTCAAATCCATCGGGTTGCCACCGGCGACCACGTACTTCATGCCTTCGCGCACGATGGCCTGGGCCAACACGGTTGCGGTGGTGGTGCCGTCACCGGCGTTGTCAGAAGTCTTGGAAGCGACTTCCTTGACCATCTGGGCACCCATGTTCTGGAGTTTGTCTTTGAGCTCGATTTCCTTGGCCACGGACACACCGTCCTTGGTCACGGTGGGGGCGCCAAAGGAGCGCTCGAGCACCACGTTACGGCCTTTGGGGCCGAGGGTCACTTTGACGGCGTTGGCCAGGATGTTGACACCCTCGACCATACGGGCACGGGCGGAATCGCCAAAAATCACGTCTTTTGCTGCCATTTTTTTGCTCCAAAAATTCAGTTAATCACTTGTCGATGACCGCAAACAGGTCGTCTTCTTTCATCACGAGCAACTCGTCGCCGTCGACTTTGACCGACTGGCCGCTGTACTTGCCAAACAGCACACGGTCACCGACTTTGACGCTCAGGGCTTTGGTTTCGCCCTTGTCATTGGTTTTGCCCGGGCCCACAGCCATCACTTCACCCTGGTCGGGCTTTTCGGCGGCGTTGTCAGGGATCACGATGCCCGAGGCCGTTTTGGTTTCGTTTTCGAGGCGCTTGACGATCACACGATCGGCGAGGGGACGCAGTTTCATGTTTGCTCCAATTGAAACTAAGGTTAAAAAACAAAGCATCCAACCCTTGAAATGAGGGGGTTGGCACGCGAAATGGGCTTGTTAGCACTCATCCGCTTGGAGTGCTAATCATAAGGCCTGTTCCAGGGCTTTCAAGGGGATTGGTGAAAACCCTTGTATTGGTACGGGACATTTGTCAGCCTGATGCGAGGCTTTGGACGCAAAATCTCCCCTGTTGGTGCTCGCGCGGTGGTTCACACGGCGCAGTTCAACGGGAAGCAGGGGGGCGAGATCCACGCGGTCAAACCTAACCTGCGCTGTCCCCGCAACGGTAAGCAGACAAGGCTTCGGCCTTCGCTTCTGTCACACAGCCACTGGGTTCCTTGAACAAGAACCTGGGAAGGCGACGGAGGTTGTTTCTGCCAGCCCGGATACCGGCCAACACGGTGGCCTGCGCGTGAGTGCAGGCCGTACAGCCCATGCACTGTCGGGGAAGGCGGTGAGGGTGATTGTTGTCACGTTAAATCATGAAAAAACCTTTGAAAGGCGCCCGCGTGGCGTCGTCCGTGCTCGCCCTGTGTGGCGTGGCAGCTGCCGCAATGGCCGCCGCCCAAACCTTGGAGGTCAACCCGGTGGTGGTGTCGGCCAGTCGGCTGCCCCAACCGCTCTCCGAGGTACTGCCCTCGGTCTCTGTCATCACCCGCGCCGACATCGAGCGCTCCCAAGCGCCCACGCTGGCCGACTTGCTCCAAGGCGAGGCGGGTTTTGAGTTTGGCCGCAATGGCGGGCCGGGCGCACAAACTTCCTTCTTCTTACGCGGCCAAAACAGCACCAACCTCGTGATCTTGGTGGATGGGGTGCGCATGCAAACCGACAGCGGGGGTAACCTGGGCTTTACCGATTTCCCGCTCGCGCTCATCGAGCGCGTGGAAATTTTGCGTGGCAACGCGGGGGCGCTTTATGGTGAGGCCGCCGTGGGGGGCGTGGTGCACATCACCACGCGCCAGTTCAAAGGCCAACCGGTCGCCTTCGGGTCGGCCATGCTGGGCTCGCGCCAGACGCGCGTGGGGGATGTGGGCTTTGCCGGCACCCAGGGTGATGTGCAGTTCCATGTGATGGGCGGACAAACCTCCGTGGGTGGTTTCTCGGCCTTAGACGCCAGCACCAATCCCAACGCCAATCCGGATCGCGATGGGTATCGCAGCCAGTTTCTCTCGGCCAAGGCGGACAAAAAGATTTCTGCGGACTTGAGCTTGGGCGTGCGCGCGCGTGTGCAAGAGTCGCGGGTCGATTACGACAGTGGGTATGCGCCCTATGAATACGCGCCGGGACAATTCACGCGCGGGGACTTACCCACCGATTTGCATCGCTCACGCAAAAACCTCGAAACCTTTGGGGTGTTCGCGCGCAAGGCCTTCACGGACGATTGGGTGAGCACCCTTGACGTCTCCACGGCGCGCACAACCTACGCTGAAACCACCACCCAATTAAGTCCCCCCAAGACTGTGGACGCCGGGCAATACGCCTCGACCCAACTCGCCATGCGGTGGTCCAACCAATACCAGCTGAGCGCGCAATCCACCACCACCTTTGGGCTCGATTGGATTGACGATCAACATGCCCAAAAAAGCGCGTTTGATCTCAACCGCAAGACCACCGGTGCCTATGTGGGCCTGAACCAACGCCTGGGCGATTGGGCCTTGCAGGTCAATGTGCGACAAGACCAATTGCGCCTGCAGCGCCAGCAAGGCGCGACCGCCACCACCTCCACCCCCAGCATCACGACGGGTCTGCTGGGTGTGGGATACCAGATCAACCCGGTCTGGCGCTGGACGGCGACCACCTCCACGGGCTTTAAGGCGCCCTCGGCCTACGACCTCTCGACCAACCCCCAGGTCGAGGCGGAGAAGTACCGTTCGCACGAGACCGGACTGGTCATGCGCACGGATCAGGTGCTCGCCCGCGTGGTGTATTTCTTGACCGAGACGAATTCCGCCATTGGCTACGATGCGTTTTACCGGGCGGTCAACATCGGGCAAACCGAGAACAAGGGCGTGGAAGCCAGTTTGCGCACGAATTGGTGGGGTAACCGAATCCAGCTTACCTATGTGGATCAAAAACCTTGGAATGTGTCGGACGGCAAACCACTGTTGCGCCGCGCGCGCAACTACGGCGCGCTCGATGTCAGCCGCACCGTGGGCGCGTATGAAGTGGGCGGCAAGATCACGTCCTCCGATGCCCGCGCCGACTTTGGCGCGAATCTGCCCGGCTACACCTTGCTATCCCTTTATGCCAGCCGCAAGATCGACCAGAGCTGGACGACCCGCGTGCGCTTGGAGAATGTCACGGGCGAGCATTACCAGCTCGCGCGCGGGTACAACACGCCGGGGCGTGGGATCTTCCTGACCTTGCAGTACAGCCCGAAGTCCTGAATCGGGTTCAGGGCAGATCGAGGTTTTCGGCCGGTGCGCTTGCCGCACGCGGGCCGACTCTGCCCAGTCGCTCGGTCAGGGATTGGGGTTGTCCCGTGAGAAGCGCGGCGTAAACGGTGGCGTTGTAGAGCACTTTCTTCACGTAGTCACGCGTCTCGTGGAAGGGAATGTTCTCGGCCCAAATGGCGCCTTCCAGCACCGGGCCCGTTCCGCTGTCTGGCGCACGCCAGCGGCGCGGGCGGCTCGGGCCCGCGTTGTAGGCAGCGGCGGCCATGGCCTGTGAGCCTTCAAAGCTCTCGAGCACCAGTTTGAGGTAGCCCGTGCCAATGGCGATGTTGGTGTCGCGGTCATTGATCTGATCGGGCGTGAAGTTGCGCAAACCGATTTTGCGGGCCGTCCATTTGGCGGTTGCGGGCATGACCTGCATGAGGCCCGATGCCCCCACGTGCGAACGGGCGTCAGTCAC
Organism: Limnohabitans sp.; assembly: GCA_018883455.1. Classification (GTDB taxonomy): domain Bacteria; phylum Pseudomonadota; class Gammaproteobacteria; order Burkholderiales; family Burkholderiaceae_C; genus Limnohabitans. The sequence continues at coordinate 17,941 of VEQC01000009.1, forward strand.
GAAGCGGCTTTCCTGACGAATGAGTCCGTACACATAGGATGGGTCGAGTTCAATTTCCCGTGTGCGGGCGAGCACGGCGTCTTTGAGGGGCGTGGGAAAGCGTTGCTCGGCATCGAACACGCCGCGTGTGCGCTCGCTGGTGTTGATGCAGCGGTCCCAGACCTGACGCTCACACGCCAATTGGGCGGCGGCCAGTAAATCTCGGTCGCTCATGCTCCCGCTCTGGCCTTGGGTATTCACAAGGTTGGTGCTGTAGTTCCACTCGCGCACGCCTTCGCTGCGCAGGCCCATTTCAATGGCATAGAGCGCGCGACGCAAGCCAGGGTGGCGACGCATGGTCTCCATTTCCTCGGCGCTTGGGGGCGCGGGTTTGGCGGGCAGGGCGATCTTGCGTCCGAGCGCCTCTTGCGCCAGTTGCTCATAAAAACCCCGCGGTCCGGCAATGCCTTCGAGCGCTTGGGTGGCTTCGGCTTGCAAAGCCGTGTTGGATTTGGCGCGGGCGAGCTGGGCGCGGGCCAACCAATACACCCAAGTCGGGTCGCGCCGGCCTTCAGGCGTCATGGCCAAAATGGCGGCCTCCACGTCTTTCCACTGCGGCGTTGAACCCGCGCGCAGCGCGGCACGGGCCTTCCAGCCCAACATATCGTCGTTGAGGTCTTTGTGGTTGGCCACTTTGGCAAAGTGCGACAGGGTGTCGGACTCCAGCTGCATGGCCGATTGGCGACCGATCACCCCATAAACCCAGTGCTTCTCCTCGGGGGTCAGCATTGCTTGCCACTGGGTGCGCATGAGCTTGGCGGCTTCGTCGGGCGCGGTGGCCGCGAGTCGCACCAAGGCCATGACCGCCAGCTCTTGCACGATGTTCTGCGGCTTAGCGCTGTGCTTTTTCAAGAACGCGGCGGGTTTGTCCAATGCCTCCCGAAGGATGGGCAGGGCGTTCGGGGCGACGACCTCCACGGCATTGCGCGCCGAGCGAGGGCGGTTGTGCTCGGCCATCAGGCGCGCCTTGCGCCAGACGTCGAGCGCGGTGAAATGTTTGCCCAGCAGACGATCGGCGGCGAGGGCACAACCATCGTCCGCTTCGCGCATGGCCATCCAGAGCCGTCGCAACTCGTCGGCCAGGGCGGGTGTGGGGCCGTTTTTCACGGCCTCGATGGTGATGGCGTAGCAACGCACCTCGCGGTCATCGCGCATGCGGTAGAGCGCATAGTGCTCCTCAAAAGCGCTCCAGTCGCGTCGTTGCCCCAGCAAGAGCAACCAGTCATTGCGCAGTCGGTCTTCCTGATAGGTGCCGGCATAGCGCTGCAGGAATTGTTGGACCTCGCGTTCGCTGGCTTCATCCAAGCGGGCGCGCAACTCCCAATAGGCCGCCCAGGGCTCCAGCACATGGCCACGGGCCTGGGGCAACAACGCACTCAAGCGCTTGCGCTCCCCCCGTTTGAAGGCCTGCGCCATGTCTTGCAAGACCGCGTCACCCTCGGCGGGTGCGGCGTGGGAAGGCAGGGGCGTGAGGGCAAGTCCCAACGCCATCACACAGGCGGCGAGGGTCGGGGGACGCAGAAAAAATGACACAATGGGTGTTCCAAGCATGAGCAGATTATCCGTGGACAAAAAAGCCCTGCGTCAACAACTGGTCGAAGAACGCCTGAATTTGCCCGATCGCCTCGAGCGCGCCGATGCCTTGCAGCGCGTTTTGCGCATTTGGCTCTTTGGCCGCCCGGATCGGGTGATTGGGGCCTACTGGCCCATCAAAGGCGAGTTTGACCCCTTGCCCGCCTTGCACCGCTGGAAAGAGGATGGGGAATTGCTCGACGCCCCGGAGCGCCGCCGCATTGGCTTGCCGGTGGTGGACAAAGCACACCGCACGCTCACGTTTCATGCCTGGTACCCCGGTTGCCCCATGGAAGAGGACGCCTATGGCATTCCCAAGCCCAAAGACACCGAGATCGTGGTGCCCACCCTGCTCATCGTGCCCTGTGTGGGCTATGGCCCTGGCGGTTTTCGATTGGGCTATGGCGGGGGTTTTTATGACCGCACCTTGGCCACTTTGCAGCCCAAGCCCTACACCTTGGGCCTGGGTTACACCCACGGGTTCTTGCCGGATTTGATTCCCGAGGCCCACGACATGCCGCTTGACGCCATCCTCAACGACAACGGCGTGGTTTGGCCCGTTTGATGGGAGCGCTGGCATGAGCAAAACACGACGGTTCTGGACTTATGCGCTGGGCACCTTGGCCTTGTTGGCCCTGTTGCTGCAGCTCACGGGCTATGGCTACCTTTGGCGCGCACTGCGCCACACCTACTTATCGGGTTACAAAACCGCGCACATTGATGACGCGCGCAATTTTGACCAAGTCGCCATCGAAGGTCCGGCCCAGCCTGAGCCCTGGCCGCGTGCCCAGCGGCAGGCCACCGTGTCAGACGATACCCAAGCCTATTTGCAGCAATACCGCAGCGCGGCTTTCTTGGTGGCGCACCGGGGCGAACTCATCCATGAGCAGTATTTCGCGCCTTATCAGGCCCAGAGCCGCACCAATATTTTCTCGATGGCCAAAACCCTCACCACCTTGTTAGTGGGCGCGGCCGTGGCCGATGGCATCGTGCCCGACTTTGACGCGCCCATCGGCCTTCAGGAGTGGACGCAAGACGCCAGAGGCCGTGGCGCCACCTGGGCGCAGTTTGCGGCCATGACCTCGGGTCACGATTGGGAAGAGAACTACTACAAGCCCTGGAACCCCACCACCGAGCTCTACTTTGGGCGCGATGCGGCCGACACCGTGCTGCGCCAAGGCTTTGAGCGAATGCCCGGTGAGGCCTTTGAGTACAGCAGTGCGTCCACGCAGGTTTTGGGGGTGGCCCTCACCCGAGCGTTGCAAGCGCGCGACCCCCAGCAAACCTTGGCGCGCTATCTCTCCGAGCGCCTCTGGAAGCCCTTGGGCATGTCCGCTGGCGCGAGTTGGAGCCTGGATCGCCCGCGCGGCCAAGGCGGATTGGAATTGGCTTATTGCTGTGTCCACACCACCGCGCGGGACATGGCCCGCGTGGGGCAATTCTTGTTGCAAAAGGGGCAATGGCAGGGCCAAGCCGTCTTGCCGGCAGCGTTTGTCGAGCGCATCACCGCGCCTGGCCCACGCGTGTCGTATTACGGCCACGGGTTGTGGATGGACCCCGACTATTCCAGCCCTTTCTACTACTTGCAAGGACACTTGGGGCAATACGTGATTGTGGTGCCCAAGCACCAATTGGTGATCGTGCGTTTGGGGCGAGACCGCTCACAAGCGCGTTCACGCCATCCCAAGGTCAACGACGAGGTTTACCGCTTTGTCGATGAAGGTTTGCGCATGGCGGGGGCGCGCTAGCGCCGCTGGCCCGTCTATTCCTGTCCCCGCCGTTTCGATTGACCCATGGCCCGCCCCAAATCTGCCAGCCACGATTTAAAGCGCGACGAGATTTTGGATCTCGCCGCCCAGTGCTTCGCCGAGGCGAGCTACCCCGCGACGAGCATGAACACCATCGCAGCGGCTGGGGGAACCTCTAAAGCCCGTCTCTATCATTACTACGACAGCAAGGAAGCCTTGCTCTTTGACCTGCTCGACCGCTACACCCAGCGCTTGCTCGCCTTGGTGGGCGAAGCCCAGGCGGTGGCCGAGCGGCGCAACCTCGATGAACGCGCCGCCCTGCACGAACTCGTGCGCCTCTTTTTGCTCGAATACGAAAAGTCCGCCACACGCCACGTCGCCCTGGTCAACAACATCCCCTTTTTAGGGGAAACCCAGCGCGTGCTCATCGTCAAGCGCGAGCGCGATGTGGTCGCCGCATTCACGCGGGCTTTGAAGCGCGCCTACCCCGAGCGCCTCAAGCCACACAACCAAACCGCCATCACCATGATGCTGTTTGGCATGATCAACTGGACGTTCACTTGGCTGCGCCCCGGCGGTCCCATGAGCTACGCCGAGTTCGCCGAGGAGGTGATCGCCATGCTGGAGCGGGGTTTGGGCTCGGAAAGCCCCTGAATTTAACAATGCGTAACTGATTACGATTAGGTAAAATTTCATTTTCTTCGTTTTTGGGAGACAAGCACCATGTCCAAAGCCTTCGCGAGTCAAGCCGACCTGGCCGACAAAAAAATCAGCTTTGAGCGCCTGAGTGAGCACTGCTGGGCCTACACCGCCGAGGGCGACCCGAACTCGGGCGTGATCATTGGCGACCAATTCATTCTGGTGAGTGATGCCACCGCCACCCCAGCCATGGCCAAGGACTTGATCCGCAAGATTCGCACCGTGAGCGACAAGCCCATCAAGTACGTCTTGCTCACCCATTACCACGCGGTTCGGGTGCTCGGGGCCTACGCCTACGCTGAGGAAGGCGCGACCGAGATCATTGCCAGCCAGGGCACCCTGGATCTCATTCGCGAGCGTGGCGCACAAGACATGAAGAGTGAGATGGAGCGCTTCCCGCGCCTCTTCCGCGGTGCAGACAGTATTCCTGGCCTGACCTGGCCGACCATGGTCGTGGGCGGGGGGGACCCCACCCGAGGCGAGGTACCCGGCAAGCTCAGCATCAACCTCGGCGGCGTGGTGGTGCAGATCTGGCATCCGGGCCCGGGTCATACCAAGGGCGACACCATCGCCTGGGTGGAACAAGAGAAGGTGCTCTTTAGCGGTGACTTGGTCGAGTACGAGGCCGGTGTCTACACGGGGGACGCCCAACTCGCAGAGTGGCCTGCCACCCTCGAAGCCCTTCGCGCGTTAAAAGCCGAGGCTCTGGTGCCGGGGCGCGGTGAAGCCATGCGCGGCCAAGCCAACGTCAACAAAGCCTTGGACTACACCAAGCGCTGGGTCGAGACCCTCTACCGGTGTGGCCAGGAAGCCGTGGCCGCCGGTATGGACCTCAAGGCCGCCATGGCCCATACCCGCGCAGCCATGGATCCGATCTTCGGCCATGTGTTCATTTACGAGCACTGTCTGCCTTTTGATGTCACCCGCGCTTTCGATGAAGCCAGTGGCATCAAACACCCTCGCATCTGGACTGCAGAGCGCGACCAAGAAATGTGGGCGGCTCTGCAACAAGGCTGACGCGCGAGGGCCTTCAGTGAGGGCCCTCCCCCTGCGGACGGTCCAAGACTCAACTGCCCTGCGCCAAACGTCCAAACGCCCGCGCATACTCTCGCAAACGTCCTGCCGCGTGCTCGCGCTGCTCGGGCGTCGTTTCGTTATGCAGCCCCGCAATGGCGCGGCACACGCCCAGCGTGCTCTGCTCGGCGTGCGTGCGGTGCTCGGGTACGGGGGAGGCCAGGGCGCGCTCGATCCAAGCGGCGACCTCTTTTTGCGCGAATTCGGGACTTTGGCCGCGCGCGCGCTCCAGCGTTTGCAGTAAATCTTGTTGGCGCCGCTGGCGCTCGGCCCAGGCAATTTCAGCCTGGTAGGCGGATTGCCCCACCAATTGCTCGAGGTGCGCGACTTGGGCACGACTCAAGCGGCCATAGAGGTCCTCGCTGCGCTCTAAGCCGCGCTTGACGCGGTTTTGCAGGCGTTTCTCGGCGGAGCCATCAAGCCACTCCTTGCGCCAATCGACATCGTTTTTCGCCAGGCGCTGTTGCAAGTAGCTCAATTGCGCAGGGCTCAAGCTGCTGGCGAGCTGTCCCAGTGGGAGCGCTGATTGCCGCGCGAAACGGCGCAGACTCTCCAAGCCTTCCGCTTGCGCCGCGCACGCTTGGGCGGGGCTGATCTCGGGCCCCATTTGGCTGGACAAGCGCTGGGCGAGGGCTTGCCACTGGGGCAGCTCCTGGCGGCGATGCCAACGTGAGAGATCTTGCAGCGCCTCCTTCACCGGCCCCCGTTGGGCCTCGGTGAGGTCCACCTGGCGGTCGAGCCACCAATAGAGCAATTGGGGGGCTTGGTTGTAGGCCGTTTCAATCAAGCTACAGCCGGCCAGGCCCAAGGTGAGCCCCAGCAGGGCCAGAGTCCGCAGTCCCCGCAGGGACTGGTCGATAATCCGATGAATGGATGGAGAAACGCGCATGACAGCAGTCGAGGTGGTCGTGATGGCTGCGGGCAAGGGTACCCGCATGAAGAGCAGTATGCCCAAAGTCCTCCACCCTGTGGGCGGCAAGGCTATGGCGGCCCATGTGCTTGCCACGGCCCATGCCCTCGGGGCGCGTCGCACCGTGGTGGTGACCGGTCACGGGGCCGAACGCGTGGAGGCGGCGCTGCGTCAGGCCGAGCCCGAATTGAACTTGGCCTTTGTGCGCCAAGAACCCCAACTCGGCACCGGGCACGCGGTTCAACAAGCCGCGCCAGCGCTCGCCGATGACGCCCTTGTTTTGGTGCTCTCTGGCGATGTACCCCTCACCACGGTGCAAACCCTCCAAGCCCTTCTGGCCGCAGGCCAGGGTCAGGCCTTGGCCTTGCTCACCTTAACCTTGCCCGACCCCACGGGCTATGGCCGCATCGTGCGTGCAGCTGATGGCGCGGTGCAAGCCATCGTCGAGCACAAAGACGCGAGCCCCGCGCAGCGGGCCATTCAAGAGATTTACACCGGCATCATGGCCGTGCCCGCGCAGCACCTCAAGGCCTGGCTCGCCCGGCTGGACAACCATAACGCCCAAGGCGAGTACTACCTTACCGACATCGTCCGCTTCGCGGTGGCCGATGGGGTGCCCGTGGTGGCCCACACCATCACCGATCCCGCCGAGGTGGCTGGCGTGAACAGCCCGAGCCAATTGGCCGCTTTGGAGCGGGCTTGTCAGGCGCGCCGTGCCCAAGCCCTCATGGAACAGGGCGTGCGCTTGCTTGACCCCGCCCGCTTCGACGTGCGGGGCGAATTGCGCTGCGGTGAGGACGTGGAGATCGACGTCAACTGCGTGTTTGAAGGCCGGGTGGTGCTGGGGGCTGGGGTGCGCGTGGGCGCTCACTGCGTGCTGGCCAATTGTGAGATTGCCGCGGGGGCGGTGATCCACCCCTTCACCCACATCGATGGCGAAGCGACCGGGGTGCGGGTCGGCACCGATGCCCGCGTGGGCCCCTTTGCGCGCTTGCGCCCGGGAGCGGACCTTGGCGCAGACGTGCACATCGGCAATTTTGTGGAAGTCAAAAACACCACCCTAGGCGCGGGCAGCAAGGCCAACCACCTCGCCTATTTGGGCGACGCCACGGTGGGCGCGCGTGTGAACTATGGGGCGGGCAGCATCACGGCCAATTACGATGGGGCGAACAAGCACCGCACCGTGATCGAAGATGACGTGCATGTGGGCAGTAATTGCGTCTTGGTAGCCCCCATCACCCTAGGAGCCGGTGGCACCGTGGGGGGCGGCTCCACCCTCACCAAGAGCACGCCCGCCGGGGCCTTGAGCGTGGCGCGCGGCAAGCAGGTGAGCATTGCCAATTGGCAGCGCCCGACCAAGAAACGCTAATTCCATCGGCTAAAGTCAACCCTTCCCAGACAAAGGATTGTTCCCATGTGCGGCATCGTCGGCGCAGCTTCCTCTCGCAACATCGTGCCCCTGCTGGTGCAAGGCCTACAGCGCCTGGAGTACCGAGGGTATGACTCCTGTGGCGTGGCCATTCATGCCGCAAGCCTGGGGCAAACCGAGCGCGGTTTGGCGCGCGCGCGCAGCACCGCGCGGGTATCCGAGCTCCAGCAGCGCGTGGCCGAAGATCAACTGCACAGTGCCACCGGTATTGCCCACACCCGTTGGGCCACCCACGGCGCCCCGGCGGTGCACAACGCCCATCCCCACTTCAGCCATGGCACGGGCGCCACAGCCGAGACCTTGCCCGGCCGCGTGGCCTTGGTGCACAACGGCATCATTGAGAACCACGAGGCGCTGCGTGCCGAGTTGCAAGCGGCGGGATATGTGTTTCACAGCCAGACTGACACCGAAGTCATCGCCCACCTGATCGACAGCGTTTACCAAGGCGACTTGCTCGCAGCCGTGCGTGCCACGGTGGCGCGCCTGCACGGGGCCTACGCCATTGCCGTGCTGCACCACGATGAACCGCACCGCGTGGTGGGGGCGCGGGCGGGCTCGCCCCTCATTTTGGGGGTGGGCCAGGGCGAACACTTCCTCGCCAGCGACGCCATGGCGCTCGCGGGCGTGACCGACCAGATCGTCTACCTCGAAGAGGGCGATGTGGCCGACCTGCGGCCCGAAGGCTATGCGGTGTATGACCGTCAGAGCCAGCCGACAGCACGCGCGGTGCGCACCGTGCAAGCGCACAGTGGCGCGGCCGAGCTCGGTCCCTACAGCCACTACATGCAAAAAGAAATCTTTGAGCAACCTGGCGCGGTGGCCGACACGCTCGAAGGCATTGAGGCCATCACCCCCGACATCTTTGGCCCTGCCGCACAAGCCACGCTGTCGAAAATCGACCGCGTGCTCATTCTGGCCTGCGGCACGAGTTACTACAGCGGCAGTGTGGCCAAGTACTGGCTTGAGGCTTTGGCCCAAGTGCCCTGTCAGGTGGAGATTGCCAGCGAATACCGCTACCGCGATTCCGTGCCGCACCCCAACACCTTGGTCGTCACCATCACCCAGTCAGGAGAAACCGCCGACACGCTCGCGGCCTTGCGTCATGCGCAAAGCCTCGGCATGACCCACAGCCTGACCATTTGCAACGTGGCGACCAGCGCCATGGTGCGCGAATGCGAATTGGCCTATGTCACCCGTGCGGGGGTGGAAGTGGGAGTGGCCTCCACCAAGGCCTTCACCACCCAACTCGCCGGCCTTTTCTTGCTCACCCTGGTGCTCATGAAACTGCGCGGGCGCTTGAGCCCAGCGCAGGAGGCTGAGCACTTGCGGGCCATGCGCCACTTACCCGCAGCCATGCAGTCGGTGCTGGCACTCGAACCCCAAGTCATGGCCTGGGCCCAGGAGTTTGCCGAGAAAGAAAATGCCTTATTCCTCGGCCGCGGCGCGCACTACCCCATTGCCCTGGAAGGGGCGCTCAAGCTCAAAGAGATCACCTACATCCATGCCGAGGCCTACGCGGCTGGGGAGCTAAAACACGGCCCTCTGGCCTTGGTCACCAGCGCCATGCCCGTGGTGACCGTCGCGCCCAACGACACCCTGCTCGAAAAACTCAAAAGCAATATGCAAGAGGTGCGCGCCCGTGGCGGTGTGCTGTATGTCCTGGCCGATGCCGACAGCCACATCAGCGCGAGCGACGGCGTGCAAGTCATCCGCCTGCCCGAGCACTACGGCGTGCTCTCGCCCTTGCTGCACGTCATTCCCCTGCAGCTCCTCGCCTACCACACCGCCTGCGCGCGTGGTACCGATGTCGATAAACCACGGAATTTGGCGAAGAGTGTGACGGTGGAGTGAGGCCAACGACAAGCCTCGCGCCCTTTGCCAGCGGCCGAACACCGCTCGTCATTCCCGTCTCTCGATCCTTCTACGCTTACCCCCATGCTGCCCTGCCCCTGTTCGAGAGGGTCATGGATGAACATTGATTGTTTTGAAGTTTTTAATGATTTAGGATAGTCATTAATAGGAACTTTGTTCGGATAATAAGCTGTTCGGATTATAGATTTAGGTACTAGACATATACGATGAACGCCCTACACCCGGCTTGATCCTCCGTTGCTTCAGGGAAGCAAACGTTGGGGCCACTGAACAAGGGACGCGCATCATGTCGAACAAATTCAACGACTTACGGCACCCCACGAAGATCGAAGTTCTGGTCCCGTGTGGCGTGTGTTCACGCTTTCAATACCACTGCAGTTCAGACAACCCCATCGGCCGCAAAAGCCGAGTTTGGCGCCATCCCACAGGGGCCCATACCCTCACCGCTCACGCAACTCAACCGGGCGCCTTGCGCATGCGCAAGGCGGTGAAGAGCTGCGTGAAAGCCATTTTTCTAGATCCAGGGCTCATGTTCATGACGCCATCAGCGCATTGCGCCTCCATTCACTAAGCGAGCAAAACCATGGCAACCAAATATCGAATTCAAATTGGCTATCGCAATGCGGGCAATGATTACACCCATGTCGGGCAAACCGCCTTCAGCCGTGATCACGATACCTTCGACGATCTGCTCAAAGAGAAAGATTTTTTTGTCGATCGAATCAATCCAGATGGCCAAGATGCTAACTACATCTCGAATTACACCGAAAACATCTTGCCCGGGACCTACGGGGCATTTTGGGGTCACCCGGAGTTCTATTACGCATTGGTCGAAGTTACCAACGCGGAATACGAGGAGTTGGTGCCAATCGTAGGCACCCCGTTTGTCAGCTACTCGAACGGGAAATGGCTCAGACTCACACTTCCAGAAAAGCAGTCCTATGTCAGCAATACAAGTGTCCTTGCAGGCACATACAGCCGAGCGGGTGATTTCGAATTTCACATGCGGTTTAGCTACGGTGCGATTGGGGTATTGAACGACAAATCCAACCCGGAAGAAGATCTCAACGGGGCGGTGTATATCCAAAACGTGCATCAAAAAATTGATGACAAGCAGACTTCAAGCTACGGCTTTGACACCTACGACTTCTATGTCAATGTTCGTGGGGGAAGAGACTTTCATGTGGAAGTTGCCGCGGGCACGACAGCCTATGCCGTGGCGGGCACCAACCTGAAAAATGCCAACCAATTCATTCTCACGCATCCGAGCACTTGGGCTAGCGGTCTGATGAGCCATTGGGATGAGGCCCAGTTCACGGATCGCTACAACTATATGTGGCAAACGCGATTCGAGGCGCTTTCTGCGACGCAGGTCGGTGACATCCGAACGCCATGGATGCTTCCCTCGCCATGGTTTAGCAGCGTGTCCAGCGCGGTTCAAGTCAGTGCCATGGCAAAGGTGTCAGCCGATTGGCTCAATGGCCTGAGTTCCACAGGGGTAGCGAATTTGACGACGACCCAGATTGCCATCATTGGTACGGAATACGGAGGATCGCAATCGTGGAAGCTTTATAAAAAGGGGGCAGAC
>VEQC01000132.1 GCA_018883455.1 Limnohabitans sp.
CGGCCACCAAGCTCAGGCGCTGAGCGCTGCTCCAACTGATGGGCACATTCACGGAAATATTCCCCGTGTCTGTTCCTGCGCCAGTGGTGCTCACCGTCACGTCGCCGCTGGCGAGCGCGTTCTGAATATTCGAGCATGCAAACCGAGACTTGCGATGTGCTGGTTGTCGGCGGCGGTGGCTCCGGCCTTGCCGCCGCCATAGAAGCTGCCGAGCGCGGTGCGCGCGTGGTTTTACTCGAGAAGAACGCGCAACTCGGCGGCTCCACCGCGTGGTCCATTGGCTCGGTCACCGCTACGCGTACCCCCCATCAGCGCCGCAAAGGCATTGCGGACGATCCGCTCCACCACTGGGAAGACATGCCCGGGTTCGCGGGCGACTTGGACCCGCGCGACAACCCCAGCTTGCGGCGCATCCTCTGCGACGAGATGCCCGAAACTTTCCAATGGCTGCTCGACTCCGGCGTGCGCTTCATGGGCCCCATGCCCGAGCCACCGCACCGCCAGCCGCGCATGCACAACGTGTTGCCCAATTCGCGGGCCTTCATCTATCACCTCTCGCGTCGCGCGCGCCGAGCGGGCGTGGACATTCGCACCCAAGTCCATGTGCAGCAACTCTGCCGTGAGGGCGAGGTCGTGGTGGGCGTGCAGGCGCAAACCCCGGCAGGTGAGAGGGTGTTCACCGCGCGTGGCGGCGTCGTCTTGGCCGCGGGCGACTTCACCAACTCTCCCGCACTCAAAGCCCGCTTCATGGGGCCGCGCGAAGCCCAAGTCGAGGCCGTGAATTCAACCGCCACCGGAGACGGTCAACACATGGCCGAAGCCCTGGGGGCGCAAATTCTCAATGGCGATCTCGCCTTGGGCCCCGAGCTGCGCTTCATGGCCCCCGCGCAAGAGAATTTCCTGCGCCGCCTCCCGCCATGGGGGTGGCTTGCCGAACTCATGGCCTGGTCGGTCGATCATGTTCCCGCCTTCATCTTGCGCCCCTTCATGATGAAGTTCCTCACCACTGCGCTCGCTCCCTCCCTGGGACTGTTCGAGCAAGGTGCGTTGCTGGTCAATCGGCGCGGTGAGCGTTTTGGCGCCGAGAGTGACAGCCCCGCGCTGCGACTGCCCGAGCAACCCGACAAGCAAGCGTTCATCTTGCTCGATGCGCGACTCGGGCAGACCTTCTCCAGCTGGCCCAACTTCATCTCCACTGCGCCGGGCATCGCTTACGCCTACATCGACGACTACCGACGCAACCGCCCCGATGTCTTCCATGAGGCGCCCACCCTCGAGGCCTTGGCCGCGCAACTGGGCATGCCCGCCGGTGCGTTGCAAGCCGCAGTGGCGGGCACCCGCATCGCCCCCGCAGGGGCTGGCCCTTATATTGCGCTGGGTCCCGTGCGTGCGGTCTTCGTTCACAACGAAGGCGGCTTGCGCGTGGACACCTCCCACCGCGTCTTGGTGGGGCCCGACGCCAAGCCACTCGATGGCCTCTACGCCGCAGGTTCCACTGGGCAGGGCGGTCTTCTCCTCAAAGGCCACGGGCATCACCTGGCCTGGGCTTTCGTCTCCGGCCGTCGTGCGGGCCGATTGGCTGCCCAACGCGCGACAGGCGCGGCCTAAACACGCCGCTGAATTGGCGACAATTGAAGGATGCCTGAACGCAGCGTCCATCTCGCCCTATTTGTCACCATGGCCGTTTGGGGCCTCAACCTCTCGGTCGTGCGTTGGCTCACGGGCAGCTTGGACCTCTGGGTCATTGCCGCTTCCCGCATGCTCTTTGCGGCGGCCACCTTGCTGCTGCTCTTGCGCGTGCGGCGCGAAGTCTGGCCTGTTTGGCGGGGCCGAGAGCTCCTCCTCGGCCTTGGCGTCGCCTTTGTCTTTGTGTATTTCCAGCAAGTGCTATTTGTCGCGGGCTTGCAGCGCACCACCGCCACCAACGCGGCCATCATCATGGCCTTGAGCCCGGTGGTCTCCCTCCTCACCGAAGCAGCCCTGTTTCGCCGCGGCATCCACGGGCGTCAAGTGCAAGGCACACTCGCTGCGCTCGTGGGCGTGCTGATGGTGGTCTTGCATCGCCCCGGTGCGGAGTTGGGCGAGGCCGCTTGGGGCGACCTCATCATCTTCCTCTCCACCGTGAACTACGCCATCGGCGGCTCGGGCATCCAAAAACTCGCCCGCATCAACCCCATCTTGCCCACCAACACCTTCGTGCACACCGTGGGCGCGATCATGCTGGTCGTGCACCTGCTCTTTGCCGCCGGTCCTGCCGAATACGCGCCCCTGTGGGCACTCGACGCCTGGGGCTGGTTCCTGCTCGCCATGTCGGGCATCCTCGCCACCGCCCTGGGCTCGTATGTCTGGGTCATGGGCATCGCGGCACTGGGCGTCGGACGCAACGGCACATATCTTTACTGGGTGCCCATCTTCGGCATGATCTTCGGCGTCGCCTTCCTGAACGAACCCGTCACCCCCTGGCACATCGCCGGCCTCCTCCTTGTCCTCTGGGGCAGCAAACGCGCCATCCAACCCGCCCGCGCGGCGGAGTGAGGACGTGAACCTGTGAGCCCCCGTGAGCCACTAGCGGCGCGTTAAAACGTCAGCCGCGCGCACGACACCCCGCGGTGGAGTTTGCCGCCGGCGTCAATGCAGTCTTGGAAGAAGCGCTCCGATTGGTAATCGGTGAGGAAATAGGAGCGTTGCAAGGCGTTTTGGCGCGCGTAGAGGGTGACATTGCGCGCGAATCGGCATTTGCCATCGTGAATGCATTGGCGCCGGTGTTCGTCGTTGTCAAACAAGTTGATCACATACTTGCCATCGGCGAGCGGCACATCGTGTTGAAGCGCCAGGGCACAGCTCACCAAAGCGGGGGATTGCAGCTTGTGGCTTTGCTCTAAAAACTGAAATTCCCGCTTGAGCACGTCCAAGTACCAATTCGCCACGATCCCCTTGCAGTCGTAGTAATCGCGTCGAATGGTGTGAATCTCCGGCGGGACCGGCGGGAGGTTGTTGGCGCCCAAACGCAAAATGGGCTCCTTGCCCGATTCCGCCCGCACCACGCCCGTGGTGAGAATCGACAGCAAACACAGCCCACCCAAAACTCTCAGCATGAAAGAAAACGCACGCATGGTGCAAATTGTGAACCGATTTCAAGCGCTTGTGGGCCAGAAGGATCACCCGGTTTGACTTCAGTCATCTTTTCGCCACAAAACCCGCCCCCCGTCACTGCGCCCGCCGCTAGGAGGGCAAGTCCGAGGCATGGAAAGTCAGCTCTGGGCTCACCACCGTGAGCAACACCGTTTGCCATCCCGCCTCTTGCAGGCGCGAGCGCAACCACCACACAGCCCCCTTGCGAAACGCGGTCGCCGCCTCCGTCATGCCCAGCAGCAGCGAGACCAATTCCCCCAGATAGGGCTGATGTCCCACAATCAGCACGGACCCTTTGGTGGTGGGACCATTTTTCACATCCCACCTGAGCAGTTGCAATATGTCCGAGACTTGCGCGTGCGGCAACAGCTCCTCGCGCAATTTGAAGGGGCGGCCCAATGCCTGCGCGGTCTGCTCCGTGCATCGCGCCGGACTCGCGAGCACACGCGTGCCCGCTGGCAAATACCGATCCAACCACAAGCCCATGCGCAAGGCTTGCCGCTCGCCTTTGGCGCTGAGTTCATGCGTCCAGTCGTCAGGACCCTCGCGCGGCACTTCGGTCTCCGCGTGACGCCAAAGAATTAAATCCATCCCACCCTCCAAGAGCGAAGGCTCTTTGTGAAATGCAAAACGCGTGAGGGGTCGGTTTGGATGACATTGCGATTAAATTGTGGCGAATTTGTAGCCAACAAGAATTAACAACAATCCAAAATTCAGATGCCGCAGGCTTGCGATTAACATCGCTTGCAGACAGAAGGACAGAAAACATGGGACGTCCGGTTGGAGTCAATGGCGCGGATACGATGCGAGCCATCCGCAAAGCCGCTATCCATCGCATTTACCGCTATGGCTACGAGGCCATGAATTTGCGTGACCTCGCCGCCGATGTGCACCTGAGTGTGGGCTCACTCTACAACCATGTACCCCAAAAGCAGGCCTTCCTCGGGACTTTGCTTGAAGGCATCATACGCGAGCTATTGCTCGATTTGCACACCCAGATGGCCGGGTTGACCGAGCCCACGCAACGCCTCGAGCGTTTCGTGCGCTTTCACATTGAGTGGCACACCGCTCGCAAGGAAGAGGTGTTCATTGGCAACATGGAGTTGCGCAGCCTCTCCCCCGAGCAATACCAAGTCGTGATTGCTTTGCGCAAGGCGTACGAGGGACATTTAGAGCGCATCTTGCGCGACGGTCAAAAAGCAGGCTGCTGGAAGCTCGACGACGTGCGCGTGGCCAGGCTCGCGCTCTTGTCCTTGCTCACGGGCATCAGCAATTGGTACCGCCCCGATGGACGCTTGACCCAAGGAAGACTCATTCGGCTCTACCAGCGGCTGGCGCGTCAATTGCTCGGCATGCACTAGAGGTTTTGCTCGAGCACATGGCGTTGAATCTTGCCGGTGCTCGAACGCGGTATCGCCTCAAAGGCCACGATGCGGATTTCCTTGGGCAGTTTGTAGCTGGGCAGCTGCGCGCGGCAGTGCGCCATCAAGTCGTCGAGGTCCACACCAGCGGCGCCCTCCCCATGGCAAGCCACAAACGCCACGGGCACTTCGCCCCAGCGGGCATCGGGTTTGCGCACCACGGCGGCGTCGCGCACGCGAGGGTGGGTGAGTAATACACGTTCCACTTCGGCCGGATAGATGTTTTCGCCGCCAGACTTGATGAGGTATTTCAACCGGTCCACGAAATCCAGGCTGCCGTTGGCATGGCGCACAAAGAGGTCGCCCATGTGGAACCAGCCCCCCCGAAAATCGGTCGCGTTGGCTTGCGGGTTCGCCCAATAGCCCGAGAACAGGGTCGGGCCGCGCACCGTCATCTCTCCCGGAGTGCCCAGCGGCACCTCCTGGTCTTGGTCGTCCACAAGGCGCACCAAACACCCACCCGATTCGCGTTTGCTCAGCGAGCGCGGCAACTCTCCCGCAGCCAGAAGAGCGCCCGAGGCCGGGGGTAGACCCGTTTCGGTGGATCCAAAGCTATTGAGATAGGGCGCGCCGACCAAGGCCGTGAGCTCGGCAATTTGCGCGGGCGCGACCAAATCGGCCATGGCCCCCACCATGCGCACCGAGCGAATGCGTTGCCCCCGCAAGGCGTCAATCAGGGCCTCGATCATGCCAGGCATGGCCATGAGCCAGCCAATTTCCTCATGGGCCAGCCAGTCCACGATGCGATCCAACACCAAACCATCGCACACCATGACATGCCCGCCCAAGAGCAAGGTCGCCAACGCGTGGTCGGTCGCAGCCATGTGAAAGAGCGGGGACCAGCAGATATACCCATCGCTGCCGCGAATGCCGTAATCCGTGGCAAACACCATGGCCCGCGCCACCATCGCGCGTTGGCTGATGAGCGCGCCTTTGGGTAAGCCCGTGGTCCCGCTCGTGTAGAGAATCACCAGACCGTCTTCCGGCTCCACGCGGGTCTCAGGCTCCGCGGGGCGCGCCGCATCGCGCCAAGCGTCCCACGCCGCGCCCAACTCCCGCACCTGCGGCACGCCGTGGTCGAGCCGCTCCAAGGCCGCTCGATAGCGAGGCGAGACCACCATCATCACCGGTTCAACCAGTGCGATGCAATGCAATTGCTCCGCATCGCTCAAGCGCCAGTTCAAGCACGCCACGATAGCGCCCAAGTGCGCCGCGGCCAGTTCGAGCTCGATGTACGCGAGTTGGTTCTCAGACCACACCGCCACCCGGTCTCCGCGCTGCACACCCGCACTGCGCAGGGCCCCTGCCAAGCGCGCCACGCGCTCGGCCAATTCGCCGTAGCTCAGGCTCAGCGGCCCGTCTGGGGTCATGCCCGAGAGCGCGGGTGCTTGGGGTTGCATGGTGGCCCGCTTGCGCCACAACGCATCGAGGGTCAAGCGCGAGGAGAGGGGTGAGGACATTGAAAACTCCCGTCCATCATGGCGTGGCCGCTCGGCCACGTGTGGGCAGCCCACTGTGCATCAAGCGTCCCTCCAAGCGCCGCCCGATGATGCGCTCGGCCAGTCGGGCCGCCTCCACCAATTGGCCCAGGTCCAGACCGGTTTCAATGCCCAACTCCGCGCACAAA
Organism: Limnohabitans sp.; assembly: GCA_018883455.1. Lineage (GTDB taxonomy): Bacteria > Pseudomonadota > Gammaproteobacteria > Burkholderiales > Burkholderiaceae_C > Limnohabitans. The sequence goes on from VEQC01000132.1 coordinate 6,181, forward strand.
AAGGCCAAGTCTTCGGTGCAAATATTGCCCGCGCTCGCCCCATGCGCACCACCCGTGAAGGGGCAGCCACCCAAGCCGGCAATCGAGGCATCAAACAAATCAACCCCCGCTTGCAAGCCGGCCAATGCGTTGGCCATGCCAATGCCACGGGTGTCATGCAAGTGCAAACCGATCCGCGCCTGGGGCAAGATCTCGCGCGCCAAATCCACACGACGGGCAATGCTCTGGGGGTTGGCCATTCCCACGGTGTCGGCCAAATAAACCTTGGGCGTGACAAATCCTTCTTGCGCTTGTAGCTCGGCCAAAAACCGCAACGATTGGGCGAGCTTGGCCTCACTCACCTCGCCCTCGACATGGCAACCAAACGCGGTCATCACGTAGGCCGACTCCACGGGCAAATTCATCGCGCGGTAACGCGAGACCTACTCGCGCTGGCTCTGGGAACTGCCCGTTGCCCAGGTCGGGGAATTCTTGCGGGACTGCCAGACCGGCAAGATCATCGTCCACCACGTTCGCCTGCCGGATGGCTGGGCGCAGATTGCTAGGAGGGCGGCATGAGCGGGACCGGGATGCCCAACGCGGAGAAGGCCGAGCGCAATCATGCCGTGGCCAGTCGCGCGGCTACTGGCGAGAGCCTGACCTCCATCGCCCGTGATTTCGGGATATGCCGCGAGCGTGTTCGCCAGATAGCCGAAAAGGCGGAACGGGTTAAGCGCCGCCTACGTGATCAACCCAAACCAGAGGACAACCCCATGACCGACGCCGAACTGATGCCGTGCCCGTTCTGCGGAACAAGGCCCGGCTTTACCGAGATCATCGC
>VEQC01000133.1 GCA_018883455.1 Limnohabitans sp.
CCTTCATGCGAGCCGAGAGAACCCGCTGGGCCGGCATCGTCAAGGCCATCGGCATCAAACCGGAGTAATCACCAGGGCCGCAGCCATAGCATCGAGAAATCGCCGCCGCAGCAAAACAAAGGCCCGCGTCAGCGCTCACGCTGCGGGCCATGCCAAAGGATCTGAGGGGGATTTTTTGGAGCGGGTGATGGGAATCGAACCCACGTTATTAGCTTGGGAAGCTAAAGTTCTACCATTGAACTACACCCGCACGGCGTGAAGTTTATCAGGCTTGCTGGCCCAAGAGCTGCTGGATGACCTTGCCGGCAGAGTCAAATTGGCGGTAAGCCGCTTCCGTGGGCACCAGAAATTTGGTGCGGCGGTTGTTGCCTTCAAAGGTGGTCTCCACCAATTCAAGGTCCCGCAATTGGTCAATCTTGCGATGGATGGTGGCGGGCGAGGCAATCTGATGCAAGCCCATGGCTTCGGTCACCGTCAGGGGGTTGCCCTGGGTGTGCCGAACCGCAATCACTTCCAGTAATTTTTTCGCATCCAAATCCATCTGGATAGCGCTATCGCCACCTTCCAAAGCCTGCATCATTTGCAGGAACCGCAGGTAGATTTTTCGATGAGCCATGTAGTTCTCCCTCCGATGGGTGTTGCTCAAGGATGCATTTTAGGGATAAATATTCATTTTAAATGAGGGAAATTACATACGTAGCCGTTTGCCGCTTCCCTCACCGCAGAACATCACCCACACACAAGTACTTCATTTCGACGTATTCGTCCATGCCATGGTGCGAACCCTCGCGGCCAAGGCCAGATTGTTTGACGCCGCCAAAAGGCACGTGTTCGCTGGCGATGATACCCACGTTAATGCCCACCATTCCGTACTCTAGCGCCTCACTGACGCGAAAAATACGGCCCACATCGCGGCTGTAGAAGTAGCTTGCTAGACCAAACTCGGTATTGTTGGCCAAGTCAATCGCTTCCTTCTCGGTCTTGAACTTGAAGATGGGGGCGAGGGGGCCGAAGGTTTCCTCTTTGGCGCACAACATGTCGGAGGAGGCGTTGGCCACCACCGTGGGTTGGAAGAACTGGCCCTCAAGCGCCTGGCCACCGGTCACCAGTTGACCGCCTCGGGAGAGGGCGTCCGCCAAGTGGCGCTTGACCTTCTCCACGGCGGCGGGCTCGATGAGCGGGCCTTGCACCACACCCTCTTCAAAGCCATTGCCCACTTTAAACGCTTTGACTTTGGCGGCGAATTTCTCCACAAAGCGGTCGTACACGGCCTCTTGCACATAAATGCGGTTGGCGCACACGCAGGTCTGTCCAGCGTTGCGGTACTTGCTCGCGATCGCGCCTTCCACGGCGGAGTCAATGTCGGCGTCGTCAAACACGATGAAGGGCGCGTTGCCACCGAGTTCGAGGGAGAGTTTCTTCACCGTGGGGGCCGATTGCGCCATCAGGATGCGGCCCACCTCGGTGCTGCCGGTAAAGCTGATGTGGCGCACGATGTCGCTCGCGCAGAACACCTTGCCCACGGCAATGCTGTTGTCGCTGTCGGCAGTGACCACGTTGAGCACGCCGGCGGGAATGCCCGCGCGCAAAGCCAGTTCCGCCGCGGCCAAGGCCGTGAGCGGGGTGAGCTCAGCGGGCTTGATCACCACCGGGCAACCCGCAGCCAGCGCTGGCGCCACTTTGCGCGTGATCATGGCGAGCGGGAAATTCCAGGGCGTGATGCCCGCGCACACGCCGATAGGCTGGCGCAGCACCAACAAGCGGCGGTTGTTGTCAAACTGGGGCAGGGTCTCGCCGTTGACGCGCTTGGCTTCCTCGGCATACCACTCCACAAAGCTCGCGCCATACGCCACTTCGCCCTTAGCCTCGGCCAGGGGCTTGCCTTGCTCTGCGGTCATGATGCGGCCCAAGTCCTCTTGGTTGGCCATGAGCAAGTCATACCACTTGCGCATGATCTGGCTGCGCTCTTTGGCCGTTTTCTCGCGCCAGGCGGGCCACGCGGCATTGGCGGCGTCCACTGCCGCGCTGGCTTCGGCGGGGCCCAGGTTGGCCACATCGGCGAGTTTCATGCCAGTGGCCGGATCGTGCACCGCAAAGCGCGCCGGACCTGGCGTCCAAACACCATTGACCAAGGCATCGGTCTTCAAGAGGGAAGGGTCCTTGAGCAGGGCCAGCGGGGAAGTCTTCATGTCCATGGGGGGTAGTCTCCGTCTATCCCGCTAGCATAGCCCGAAATCGGGTTTCGTTCAGGAACCCCCGGGACACCCCCTCCTATAATTGCCGTATGTCTACCCCTATCTTTACCGTTGCGGACATCCGCAGCACCTTCCTGTCGTTTTTTCAAGCCAAAGGCCACACTGTGGTGGCCTCCAGCCCCTTGGTGCCCGGCAACGACCCTACCCTGATGTTCACCAACTCGGGCATGGTCCAGTTCAAAGACGTCTTCCTTGGCACCGACAAACGCAGCTACGTTCGCGCGGCTTCCGTGCAGGCCTGCCTGCGTGCCGGGGGTAAACACAACGATCTGGAAAACGTTGGCTACACCGCCCGTCACCACACCTTCTTTGAAATGCTGGGCAACTGGTCCTTTGGCGACTACTTCAAGCGTGAGTCGCTCAAGTGGGCTTGGGAGCTGCTCACCGAGGTCTACAAACTCCCGCCCGAGCGCCTGCTCGCCACCGTGTACGCGGAAGACGAAGAGGCCTACGCCATTTGGACGAAGGAAATTGGCCTGCCCCCCGAGCGCGTCATTCGCATTGGCGACAACAAGGGCGGACGCTACAAGAGCGACAACTTCTGGATGATGGCCGACACCGGCCCCTGCGGCCCTTGCTCGGAAATCTTCTACGACCACGGCCCCCACATCCCTGGCGGCCCCCCCGGCAGCCCCGATGAAGACGGCGATCGTTTCATCGAAATCTGGAACAACGTCTTCATGCAGTTTGAGATGCACGAGGATGGCTCGGTCACCCCGCTGCCCGCTCCCTGTGTGGACACCGGCATGGGCTTGGAGCGCTTGGCCGCCATTTTGCAAGGCGTGCACAGCAACTACGAAATCGACCTCTTTGACGCCCTCATTCGCGCCGCCGCGCGTGAAACCGGTTGCCAAGATTTGCACAGCCCCTCGCTGCGTGTGATTGCCGATCACTTGCGCGCCACCGCCTTTTTGGTGGCCGATGGCGTCATCCCCAGCAACGAAGGCCGTGGCTATGTGCAGCGTCGCATCGTGCGTCGCGCCATTCGCCACGGCTACAAGCTCGGGCGCAAATCGCCGTTCTTTCACAAACTCGTGCCCGAGCTCGTGCGCTTGATGGGCGAGGCCTACCCCAACCTCGCGCAAAACGCCGCGCGCATCGCCCAGATCTTGCAAACCGAGGAAGAGCGTTTCTACGAGACCCTGGAAAACGGCATGCAAATCCTCGACGCCGCCCTCGACGGTGGCGCCAAGGTCTTGCCCGGTGAAGTGGCCTTCAAACTGCACGACACCTTTGGCTTTCCGCTCGACCTCACCAACGACGTCTGCCGCGAACGCGGCGTGAGCGTGGACGCCGAGGGCTTCAACGCCGCCATGAACCGCCAGAAAGAACAGGCCCGTGCGGCGGGCAAGTTCAAGATGGACAAAGCCCTCGACTACAGCGGCGCGGCCAACCAATTCGTGGGCTACGACCACCTCAGCGCCAACGCCAAAGTGCTCGCGCTCTATGTCGATGGCACCCCCGTCAATGTGCTCAACGCCGGACAAAGCGGCGTGGTCGTGCTCGACACCACCCCCTTCTACGCCGAGTCCGGCGGTCAGGTGGGGGACTGCGGTGCGCTCCTGGCCAATGGTGCCCGCTTTGGCGTGGACGACACGCAAAAAATCAAGGCCGATGTCTTTGGCCACCACGGCACGCTCGAGAGCGGGAGCTTGAAAGTGGGCGACGCCGTGCAAGCCCAAGTCGATACCGCCGCGCGTGCAGCCACGGTGCGCAACCACAGCGCCACCCACCTCATGCACAAGGCCTTGCGCGAAGTTCTCGGCAGCCATGTGCAGCAAAAGGGCTCGCTCGTCACCCCCGATCGCACCCGCTTTGACTTTGCCCACGGCGCACCGGTGAGTGACGCCGAAATCCGCCGCATCGAAGACTTGGTCAACGCCGAGATCCTCGCCAACGCCGCCACCCAGGCGCGCGTGATGGACATTGAATCGGCGCAGAAAACCGGCGCCATGATGCTCTTTGGCGAGAAGTACGGCGAGACCGTGCGCGTGCTCGACATTGGCACCAGCCGCGAGCTCTGTGGCGGCACCCACGTGCGCGCCACGGGCGACATTGGCCTCTTCAAGGTGGTGGCCGAGTCGGGTGTGGCCGCAGGTGTGCGCCGCATCGAAGCGGTCACGGGCGCCAACGCGCTCACCTACCTCCAGAGCCTCGAAGCCGCCGTGGCCCAAGCCGCCGGTTTGCTCAAGGCCCCCACCGATCAACTCCAGGGCCGCATTGCCCAGGTGCTCGATCAGGTCAAGGGCTTGGAGAAAGAAATCGCCGCCCTCAAAGGCAAGCTCGCCTCCGCTCAGGGTGACGAGCTGCTGGCCCAGGCCGTGGACGTCAAAGGCCTCAAAGTGCTCGCTGCCCGCTTGGAAGGCGCCGACGCCAAAGTCCTGCGCGAAACCCTCGACAAGCTCAAGGACAAGCTCAAAACCGCGGCCATCGTGCTCGCCACCGTCGATGGCGACAAAGTGCAAATCGCCGCCGGTGTCACGGCCGACAGCGTGGGACGTGTGAAGGCCGGTGAGCTGGTCAACTTCGTGGCCAGCCAAGTGGGGGGCAAAGGCGGTGGCAAGCCCGACATGGCCATGGCCGGAGGCACCCAGCCCGACGGTTTGCCCAAAGCGCTCGCCAGCGTGGCCGACTGGGTGTCTCAGCGCGCCTGAGCAAGAGCCCCGTGCGCGTGCGCCGGGGCCAGCGCCAAAGCCGAGGGGCTCTCAAAGCGCCGCCATCGCCCCGTGATCGGGTCACGAAAGCGCAGCCGCTTGGCCAAGAGTTGCAAGGGGTCCGCAAAATCTGCGGGTGCGTCGGGTCCCTCGCGCACCTCTGGGTAGAACCGATCCCCCAATAAAGGCAGCCCCAAGGCCAAGAGGTGCACACGCAATTGGTGCTTGCGCCCGCTCACGGGTTTGAGTGCCAAGAGCGCGCGCCCGTCCTGCACCCGCAACAAGCGTAAGCGCGTCTCGCTGTTGGGCGGGCCACTGGCCTCGCGCATCACAAAAAACCGCTCCGGGTCTTCGGCCAACTGGCTGCGGTAGACCGCCGGCACGCGTTCGCCCGCCCAAGCGCTCACCCCCAAATACAGTTTGTCCAAAGCCTGTTCGCGCACCAGGCGCTGGTACGCATCGCGCTCCTGGGGCTGTTTGGCAAAGACCACCAATCCCGCAGTCTCGCGGTCAATGCGGTGAATGGGCGAGAGGCTCGCGCAGCCACTCAGGCGCTTCATCTGCACGAGCAGGCTTTGCTGCACATAGCGCCCTGTGGGCAACACCGGCATGAAATGCGGCTTGTCCGCCACCAGCAGGTGTTCGTCCTCAAACACCACCTGCGGCGCGAAGGGCAGGGTGGGCTCGTGGTCCACCTCGCGGTAGTAGTACACCTTGGTGCCCCTGGCGTACGCCGCCGCTTCGCTCAAGGCCTTGCCCTGCGCGTCGAGGACCAAGCCGCGCGCGAAGCGGTCCCGCCACTGCGCCTCAGAAAGCGCGGGCAGGCGCTGCACCAAGAATTCCAGCACGCTTACCCAAGGGCCTGCGGGCAGGGCCACGCAACTCGGGCTCACCCCCGCGCGCAGGGGTAAATCGGCTTTGGGCGGGCGCGCCATGGCCGCACCTTAGCGTTTGGTAAAGACCAGATCCCACACCCCGTGGCCCAAGCGCAAGCCACGCCGCTCGAATTTGGTCTGTGGCCGGTAGTGCGGGCGCTCGGCCCAGCCTGCGGGGTCACTCGACGTGTTGCGCAGCGTGGGCTCGGCGCTCAAAACCGCGAGCATTTGCTCGGCGTAGGGCTGCCAGTCGGTCGCCAGGTGCAGATAGCCCCCCGGCTTTAAGCGGCTGGCCAATTGCGCCACCAGCGGCGGCTGAATCAGGCGTCGCTTGTGGTGGCGTTTTTTATGCCAAGGGTCGGGAAAGAAGATATGAATGCCATCCAAGGCCTGCGGCACCAGCATGTGCGCCAGCACCTCCACCGCATCGTGCTGCACGATGCGGATGTTCCGAATCTCCCGCTCTCCCATGTGCTTGAGCAAAGCGCCCACGCCCGGCTCGTGCACCTCGCAGCAGAGGAAACGCGTCTGCGGCAAGAGCGCGGCAATGTGCGCGGTCGCGTCGCCCATGCCAAAGCCAATCTCGAGCACCAGCGGCGTGCCCGCCAATTCCGCGCCAAAGGCCACCTCCGCATCGAGCGGCGTCTCCTGATAGGGCAAAACGTATTGCGGCCCGAGCGTGGCAAACGCTTTGGCCTGTCCGGTGGTGGTGCGTCCCCCCCGTTTGACAAAGGTGCGAATCACACGCGGATGGGCCACGGCCTCGGGCGCGGTGTCAGAAGATGGGGTGGGGGGCGAGACAGACATGAAGCGCCGTATTTTAGAGGGGCGAAGCTCTCCCGCCCCGTGGCGAAGGTTCACCTGGGCACGAGGCTCGCGGGCCCAGCGCTAGCGTGTCGGCCCAAACCGCGCGGCCCACGCCTGGGTCCAGGCCGTGAGGCAAGCCTCACGCCCCACCTGGGCGGGCGCATCCGGCAAGTCCAGCACGGCGGCGGCCTCGCGCAAGCGCGCGAGGGGGTCGCTCAGGTCAAGCGCTTGTGCCCCGTTTTGCTTGGAGAGTTTTTCCCCATTCGCGCCCCGCACCAGCGGCACGTGTAGGTAGCGCGGCGTGGGCAGGCCCAGCGCGTGCTGCAACACGATTTGGCGCGCTGTGTTGTCGCACAAGTCCGCCCCGCGCACCACATGCGTGATGCCTTGGAGCGCATCGTCCACCAC
>VEQC01000134.1 GCA_018883455.1 Limnohabitans sp.
TGACTCATGCACAGGTCTCCAGCAAACGTTCCCAGTATGCATCGTTTAAGCGCCAGGTGGGAGGCGCTGCCAGAACATCCTGCTGAATTTGGGTGATGAACGCGGGGCGCGAAACCTCCCGCGCGCCCAGCGAGGCCAGATGGCGGGTGTTTTGTTGGCAGTCCACCCAGGTCACGCCATGCGCCAAGCCCAGGGCGACCAAAGCACACAGGGCGAGTTTGGAGGCGTCGGTGCGGCGACTGAACATGGATTCGCCAAACCACGCGTTGCCCAGCGTCACGCAATAGAGCCCGCCCACGAGCTCCCCCTCGACCCAAGTCTCCACGCTGTGGGCCAACCCGCGTGCGTGTAGTTGGCCGTAGGCCGCGTGCATGGGGGCAGTGATCCAGGTTCCCGCTTGATCGGGTCGGGGGACTTGGGCGCATTGGCGCATGACGGCGGAGAAATCGTGGTCGAGGCGAATTTCGCAGCCCGGTTCGCGCAAAAAGCGCAGCAGGGTTTTGCGCAGCGAGCGCTTGAGCCGGAACTCGGCGAGGGGGAGCACCATGCGAGGGTCGGGCGACCACCACATCACCGGCTGGCCTTCGCTGAACCAGGGAAAAATGCCCTTGCGATAGGCCTCCTCCAGGCGATCGGCGCTCAAATCGATGCCCAAAGCCACGAGTCCTGACCAGGGCGCTGGGCGCAAGGCCGCCCGCGCATCCGGCAAGGCCTCATGCGGCGCGATCCAGGGCAGGTCAGTGTTGAGGCGCATGCCAGGAAAAAAAATAGGGGAGGGTTAACGCCATTGGACTTAATTTGGCTAAATTCTAATTGATTTGGGCTACACATATTCCGTTTGGCTGACTTGTCCCCCAGCGGGGCTCTCCCTACAATCCCCCTTCCGTCGCTAGAGGCGGCGGGTTAGAGAAACGCGGAGTCGATCTTATGCAACTCATGTGGGTGTCCGGTCCCACGGCGTCTGTCAAGACGCTTTCCATCACGACCAAAAAAGTCCTGATCGCCGCAGCGGCGGTCTCGTTCGTGCTCGTCCTCTTGGGCGTGTTGCTGCATTTCATCGGCTTTCGCATCGCCATCGAGGCCAGTCCCAGCTTGGCGCGCAGCTTGGGCGGCGTGACCACGGAGGCCGAGCAGCAAAAGCTCGAAGCGGGTTACCGCGAAAAACTCGATCGCCTGCGCCAGTCCATGGATGGTGTGGTGCAAGAGGTGCGCCAACTCGAAGCCCTGAAAAACCGCTTCATGGACATCGCCACCCCCTCCAACCTGCGCGACAAACTCGCCAAGAAAGATGAAGGCCGCGGTGGGCCCTGGGTAGCGCCGCGCTTTGCCACCAGCGGACAGCAACCCCTGGCCCAAGATTTGTTGCAAACCTCTGAAGAGTTTGCGCGCACCGAGGCGGCTGTGCGCCAACTCACCCAAACGTGGGCTTCCCAATTGAACTGGCTGCACGCGCTGCCCACGGGCTTGCCCATCCTCAGCCGAGATTTCCGCATCACCAGTGGTTTTGGCATTCGCAACGACCCCTTCACCGGCCAGTTGGCCATGCATGAAGGCTTGGATTTCATTGCCGAATTCGGTGCCCCGGTGGTGGCCACGGCAGCGGGAACCGTGATCCGCTCGGGTTTTGAGTCTTCCTATGGTCACGTGGTGGAAGTCGCGCACATCGAAGGGTTTGTGACGCGCTACGCGCACTTGAACCGCCGTTTGGTCCAAGAAGGCCAGAAAGTCGAGCGTGGGGAAGTTTTGGGGCATCTGGGCAACACCGGCCGCTCCACCGGCCCCCATCTGCACTACGAAGTCATGCGCTACGACCGTGTGTTGAACCCTATGCAAGTGCTGGTGCAAAGCGCGCCTGCTCAACCCCAATAAGCCCCACCGGAGTCATGCCCATGTTTGAGAAACTGCGGGACAAATCACTCTCGCCCTCCCAAGAGCGTTTTGACACCATCATTGGGCGCACCACCCAAATTTATGGGCGTTTGGTTTTGCTCGACAGCGTGCGCATCGATGGCAAGGTCGTGGGCAATATCGAAACCACCAAGGACAACAAAGTCACGGTGGCGATTGGCTCGACGGGCGAGGTCTCGGGGGACATCACGGCGCACCGCGTCATGGTGGCCGGCAAGGTTGAAGGCAATATCTACGCCGCCGAACGCGTGGAGTTCCACAAAGACTCCGTGGTTCAGGGCGATATCTCCTACGGTTCGATTGCGGTGGAGCACGGTGCCAAACTGCTCGGCCTGGTGATTCAAAACCCAACGGCCATTCCCGCCACCAATGCCGGGGCCGATGCCCAAAACGCCATTCGCAAAGCCCAGGAAGGCTCCACCTGAAGCCTTAGGGCCCACAGTATGCGCACGCCGCATTGGACGCTTTGCCTCATGGGGCTCCTCCTGAGCGGGGCCCATGCCAATCCCCTTACCGATTCCCCCACCGTGCGCGTGCACGGGTTGGATTGGGATGTGCATGAAGTCACCATCGGGCAAGTCAAGGCCTTTGCCCAAGCCACCGGGTTTGTGAGTCGCGCCGAGAAAGAGGGTGGCGGTACGGTTTACGAAGCCGGCTGGGCGACGAAAAAAGGCTGGACTTGGCGTCAGCCCTATGGCGTGACGGCCCAAGACACCGAGCCCGCCGTGCACCTCACGTTTGACGAGGCGCAAGCCATTTGCCGCCACGCCGGCAAACGACTCCCCACCGATGCCGAGTGGACCGCTGCGGCCTATTTAGAACAGCGCCAGCCGGCACCCCCGCCATTTGTGACGGGACAGCGCTACCGTTATCCCGATGGCGATTCGGCGCGGCAAAGCCATTGCTTGCAGGGTTGTCTGGATCGCACGGGGGTCGCGCCTGCCGGCAGCCTTTGGCGCGGGAGCGGCCACTTGCCCGTGAATCAGTTGGCCGCGGGCGTCAACGGCTTGCGTGGCATGGGCGGCAATGTTTGGGAGTGGGTGGACACGGGGGAGGGCGAAGAGCGCATCACCCGTGGGGGATCTTGGTGGTATGACGCCGCTCGGCAAGTGGAATCCGATGTCGCGACCAAGCCGCGCATGACGCGGGTGGTCTACATCGGGTTTCGCTGCGTCAGACCGGCGCGCTAGCGCTGGCCCTGCAGGTCTGCCAAGCCCCATCTCGGGGCTCAGCGATCAAGTTTTGGGCGATTCTTGTCCCTGGCCCTCCGAGGCCTCGTACGCGCTGTGGAGCTTGACTTGTTTTTGCGCGCGCTTGCGCAGCTTGATGTTGAGCAATTCCACCCCCAGCGAGAAGGCCATCGCAAAGTACACGTAGCCCTTGGGCACATGGTGATCAAAGCCCTCGGCCATTAACACCACCCCCACCACCACGAGGAAGGAGAGGGCGAGCATTTTGATGGTGGGGTGATCCGAGACAAAGCGTCCGATCGGGCTGGCAAAGAGCATCATGAGCGCGACGGACACAATCACGGCGGCGATCATCACCCGCACATCGTCAACCATGCCCACCGCGGTGATGATCGAATCGAGTGAGAAGACCAAATCGATGAGCATGATTTGGAAAATGACCGCCGCAAACGTGGCTTTGACGGCCGAGGCGGCATGGCCTTCCTCGCCCTCGAGGCTGCCGTGAATTTCGGTCGTGCTCTTCCACACCAGAAACAAGCCCCCGGCAATCAGAATCAGGTCGCGCCCAGAGATCTCCTGCCCAAACACCGTGAAGAGGGGTTCGACCAATCCCACAATCCAGGCCAGCACGAGCAAGAGGCCGATGCGCATGAACATGGCCATGAAGAGGCCCAGACGGCGGGCAAATTCTTGATGCGCGCGCGGGAGCTTGTCCACCAAGATCGAGATGAAGATGATGTTGTCGATGCCCAGCACCAACTCCAATAAGGTCAGGGTGGCAAAGGCAATCCAGGCCTCAGGGCTGGTGAGCAGTTCCATGGTGGGCAATCTCCGGTTGGGTCCGTCATCGCGGGGCGCAGACGGGTGAGGGCAGTGTAGTGAACCCTGCATGCCGGCGTCCCTTTCATGGCTATTGACCCGCCATGCACATTTTTATTGAGAATGATTCTCTTTTGCGATAAACTCTGTTAAACTAATTGAGAATTGTTATCGTTTGAGTTCAGAAAGTTCCACATGCATCGCCTCTCCCGTCTCCTTCTTGCGCTCACCACTGCCTGCATCGGCATGGGGGCAATGGCACAGGACAAAGTGCTCAACCTTTATTCCGCCCGGCATTACCCCACGGATGAAGCGCTTTACAGCGATTTCACCAAGGCCACGGGCATTCGCATCCAACGCGTGGATGCAGACGATGCTGGCATTCTTGCCCGGTTGCGCGCCGAGGGCGCGGCCTCACCGGCGGATGTCATCTTGCTCGTGGATGCCGCGCGCCTCTGGCGTGCCGAGTCTGAGGGGCTTTTCTTGCCAGTGAAATCCAAGCTGCTGGATGGCGCGATTCCTGCGCACTTGCGCGCCAAGCCTGACGCCACAGGCGCGAGCGCCTGGTTTGGTCTCTCCACGCGCGCCCGCGTGGTCGTGTACGACAAGCTCAAATGGGCCAAGACCGATGTCGACGCCTACGAAAAACTCGCCGACCCCAAGCTCAAAGGGCAGTTGTGCATCCGCTCCGGCTCGCACCCCTACAACCTGAGTCTCTTTGGCGCCATGACCGAGCACTTGGGGGAGGCCAAAACCGAGGCCTGGCTCAAAGGCATGGTCGAGAACATGGCGCGCAGTCCCAAGGGGGGAGACACCGATCAAATCAAAGCCGTGGCTTCCGGTGAATGCGGTGTGGCGGTGACCAACACCTACTACCTCGCCCGCCTGATGCGCTCAACCCAAGCCGCAGACCGCGCCGTGGTGGAGAAGATTGGCGTGGTCTTTCCCAACCAATCGAGCTGGGGCACGCATGTGAACATTGCCGGCGGCGCGGTGGCCCGCAACGCCAAGCACGTCGAGAGTGCGGTGCAGTTTTTGGAATACCTCGCCAGCCCCGCTGCGCAAAACCACTTTGCCAACGGCAACAACGAGTGGCCCGTGGCCAAGGGGGTGAGCTTTGACAACCCCGCCCTCAAAGCCATGAGCGGTGGCGCCTTCAAGAGCGAAATCCTGCCCATCAGCGCGGTGGGCCAAAACCAAGTCAAGGTCCAGCAAATGCTCGACCGCGTCGGCTTCAAGTAAGCCCCAGCCATTCCTCACGCCCTCCCGCACTTGCCCTTGAGGGGCAGGGGGGGATGACTTTGCCCCATTTTTGAAGAGGTTTTCTCGATGTCACCGATTCGCCGCCATCTCGCTCGCCTCGCATGGCGATCGGCCCTGATCCTCTTTCCCCTGCTCAGCCAGGCGGGCGAGGGCGCATTTGGCTGGATCTACACCCTGGACTTGCAACCCAAAGGCACCTGGGAATTTGAGCAGCGCATACAACGCAACCGCGCACAGGCCGCTGGCCAATACGATGTGTGGCTGCTGCGATCCGAGTGGGAATATGGATGGAGCGAGAACGTGCAGATTGCCGCTTACCTCAACAGTGATGCGGCCCGCATCGATCAAAACTACACCCACCCCGAGGTTTGCGGCAATCAAGCCACGTGTACGTCCGGCTTTCCGGTGCCCAGCAGCCATGATCCCCGCCAGCCTTTCCGCCAGCAAGGCATCGACGGCTATTCCCTTGAGCTCATCTACCGCCTGAGCAACCCCGTGCTTGACCCTGTGGGGGTGGGCTTGTACATCGAGCCCACGATGGGCAAGCGCAAGAACGAGTTCGAGGGCCGCCTGATTCTGCAATCGAATTTTTGGGACGACCGCCTGGTGGTGGCGGGCAACTTGGTCGTGGCCAATGAGCAACTGAAATTTCTGGGCGAAGGCCGGGTGCCCGAATCCATGCTCGATATTCTCTTGGGCGCGAGTTATCGCTTCGCGCCGAAATGGTTCGCGGGCTCCGAGCTGCGCTGGCACAACGACTTTGGGCCCCCGATCTCTTGGGGCATCACCGCGTGCTCATCGTGCATGGCCTGAGCGCGGGTCTGGTCACTTATGTGTTGGGCATTTTGAGCATGAGCCACATTCGCGTGGGCTGGCAGTTGCGCCGCCACCAAACGAGTGGCGTGGCCAACCTCATCCTTCTCACCGCATTGGTCTTGACCGGTTTAGCCCTTTACTATGGTCCCGAAGCAAGCCGAGACCTCACGGTACAAGGGCATTGGGTGCTGGGTGCGGTGTTTGCGGTGGTGCTGCTCGGTCATCGGCTGCCGTGGGCGGACAGGCGCGCCCGAGGCGCATGCGCTTGCGCCCACACCCAACGTTATTGAAGCACGGCGTGGCTGGTTTGGCTGATGAGATGGGAGATCTGCGTTGCCGATGCGCTCACATCCGCCGACCACAGCAGCGCTGCCGCAGCACTCACCAGCGGTGCCGCCAGCGAAGTTCCTGCCCATGTGCTGGCGATACCGCCAAGCGTATAGCCCGTCACGTCCAGACCGGCTGCACCCACAAACCCATAGGCCGTAGTCGAACCCGCTTGATTGCTAAACGAGGCGAGCGACATCACCCCAATTTGGCTGTCGAGTTGTAGCCCTCCCACAGCGAGGCAGTTGTTGAATTGTTGGGCGTAAAGTGCAGGACTCACCGGGGTCGTGCCACTGCTGTTGCCCGCGGCCATGACCACCAGCACATTGTGATCCAGAGCGTACTGAAGGGCAGGGGCGTATCCAGCGTTATCCCCTCCGCCCAGGGATAAATTGATGATGTTTGCGCCGTGGTCCACTGCATAGCGCATGGCCGTGCAAATGGTGTCTGCCGAACCCGAGCCACCGGCTCCAAAAACCTTGAGCACCATGAGCGAGGCGTCGTAGCTGGCGCCGGTCAAGCCGATCCCATTGTGAGCCGCCACCATTTCGGAGGCCACAAAAGTGCCATGCCCGTGATCGTCCATCACGTTGGCGGTGTTGTCCACGAAGTTCCAGGAAGCGGGATGCAAGTTTTGCGTGATGTCGGCATTGTTCAAATCGATGCCCGTGTCC
>VEQC01000327.1 GCA_018883455.1 Limnohabitans sp.
GCCCCAGCGGGCGCACCAACGGCAAACCGGCTTGACCCGCGCAGACCTCCACGGCGTCAAAGCGGTCCACGCCGGCGGGCGTCTGCACCTGCCAGCCCGCCCCCGAATCCGGGGTGAGTTTCTCCACCGCTTGGCTAAAGCGGTAATCCACCCCCATGTTCTCGGTCTTGAGTTTCAGCTGGAGGGTGAATTGGCGGCAATTGCCGACGGTGTCCTCGGGCAGATGCACGGCCCCCGAAAAGGGGGTGTCGCTGCGCAAAGCAGGCTCAATCTCGCGGGCTTGTTCAGGGTTGAGCTCCGCAAAGGGCAGCCCCAGGTCGTGCAGCACGGGCAAGGCGGTCGCGAGGAAGGCTTGGTCGCTGGCTTGGCGCAGCAGGATGAGCACCCCATTGGCGGTCTCGACCTCCAAGCCCAAGCTCTGCATCAGGGTTTGTTGGCGCAGGCGACTGTGACGCGCCAAGTCCACCCATTGGGTGAACAAATGGCGATAGCGGCTGGGCTGTTGGGCGCGACTCCAGCGCCAGAGCCAGGACCAAGTGCCCAAGCCGCTGCGGCTCATGCGCATGCCACTCGCGCGGGCCCAGCCCTGGCCGAGCGTGCGCCCAGCGGCGCTGGGACGGTGCCACGCATTGGTCACTACGGCCGATTGCAGCCCCCCATTGGAGAAGCTCTCGCGTTCAGCTGCGGCGGCCAATTGTTCAAATACCACCACGTCCTGGCCCAATGCGGCCAACTCGTAGGCCGTGGTGATGCCGGCGATGCCGGCCCCGATCACGGCAACTCTCATGGTTGCCCTCGACGGTGGAGGGGGAGCGGGGGCCGAGTTTGTGCTAAAATCATGGAGTTTTTCTGGTGTGGTTCGCCCCATGGGCAGACCGACTGGCAAAACAAATCGCGAATCAGCCCACCCAAGGTGGGGGTTCCCCAGATGTCACACATGACAGCCGGGTGATCCTCAAGGGCTGAATTCTAGACCCAACCTTTTGGAGCAATACCATGTCCGTTACCATGCGCGAAATGCTGGAAGCCGGTGTCCACTTTGGCCACCAAACCCGCTTCTGGAACCCCAAGATGGCCCCCTTCATTTTTGGCCATCGCAACAAAATCCACATCATCAACCTGGAAAAGTCCCTGCCGATGTTCCAGGATGCGATCAAGTTCGCCCGTCAAATCGCGGCCAACCGTGGCACCATCCTGATGGTGGGCACCAAGCGTCAATCCCGTGAAATCGTCTCTGCAGAAGCCCAGCGCGCTGGCGTGCCTTTTGTGGACCAGCGTTGGCTCGGCGGCATGCTCACCAATTTCAAAACCGTCAAAACCTCCATCAAGCGCCTCAAAGACATGCAAGCCCAGCAAGAAGCCGGGCTCGACAACATGTCCAAGAAAGAACAACTCATGTTCAAGCGCGAGCTCGAGAAGCTGGAGAAAGACATTGGCGGTATCCAAGACATGGCCACGCTGCCTGACGCCATTTTCGTGGTCGATGTGGGTTACCACAAGATTGCCGTGGCCGAAGCTCGCAAGCTGGGCATCCCCCTCATCGGTGTCGTGGACTCCAACCACTCCCCCGAAGGCATTGACTACGTGATTCCGGGCAACGACGACTCCTCCAAGGCCGTCACGCTGTACGCCCG
>VEQC01000135.1 GCA_018883455.1 Limnohabitans sp.
GCCCCAATACTGGTCATTTTGCTCTTACCGACAACGGTAGCGCCGTTGGTGTTCGCTGAACCGTAAGCTACTTTGTTGTCAGTCCCGCCGGTTGCAAAATGGATCTTTGTGGAACCCATTGTGTAAGTAGCTGTAAGGTATGTACCCTTTTGATCGATGCTGTTTACAGCTGAATTCTTGTTTGTCTGATTAAACAGTCCCATTTTCAAATTGCCCATGGTGTAAGCCACTCCCAATGAATTGAGAGTGGTTTTTGCACCGTTTAGGGGTGTGGTGGCAGAGTTTGTGCCAACACCAACGTTATCTACTGCAAGACTTGAGTAAGCGACACCTAAAGGACCGTTGTTATAGCTGAATCCAATTTCTTGAACGCCACCGAAATCGTAATAACCAAGTGCGTTTGTTGTCACACCAAATGTCGTACCAGTTGCCTTAGTTTGCTTCTGTGCGCGCAGCACGTTAGCTGTGAAGCCAGAAATTGACGGGGTCACGTAGCGCAAAGAGTTATCGAATCGGACTGCGTTGCCTGCAGTATTAACTCGCGTTAACGCACCGTATCCGAACCCAGGAGCTGTTCCAAAAGGATTTACAAGCGCATGAACACCATTCAAGGAGTGCAAGTTGATGGCACCAAAATCGACGGCGCCGAAGCCCCCAGACAGACCGACGCGTAATTCACCGTTACCGAAAGAAGAAAGATTGGTTGCGGCTACCGGTGACGCAGTGAAGGTAGCACCCCCTTGATTGAACCCGTTGGAGACAATGCTCCAATCGGTTTCTACACGCCAGTTGGCTTTCATTCCACCACCGAGATCTCCTGACACTCCGTCACCAGCTCGAATTCCTGGTACCGCCCCGTGAGCACGGTCGAGCACCCGGCCAAACCGACCAGCGAGACCGCCAATAAACGAGAGAGTGCGTGTTTCATAGGGTGAACCGAACCTGTCCGATGATAGGGATTCGGATGCAGGTGGGGAAACTTGAAAGTTGCACCTTAGCTCAGTACCTGCTGTTTTTTGATGCGCGGATAATCTGTTTTCCTTAAGATTTCCTCATGACAGCAAAAAGCCCGCTGTGTTATCACAGCGGGCTAAGCCTAGTTATTGACTCTATATCGAGAAATTACCAGGTGTGTCGAACACCCAACGCGGTGCGAGTACGCTTGGTATCAGTTCCGGTGGCGCTAAATCCTGCCATCTGAGTTGCACCGGAGATCACACCCGCCTCATCGTTGATCGACTCGCTACGCAGATAGGCGTTGGTACGCTTGCTCAGCGCATAGTCCAAGCCCAAACCAGTGATCTTGGAGGATTTGCCTGTATTCGCGCCAGCGTTGGCTTTCAAAGTACCGGTCTGAAGCATGAGGGTGGTCGCGCCCATGGCGTAGGTTGCCGACACTGTGGTGTACTTGGTGTCAATCGCTGCGGTACCCGTTGCACCGGCACCAGAGTTCTTGTTGGTTTGATTGAACAAGAACACTTTGAGCGGGCCCATGGCGTAGTTGGCGCCCAGAGAGTTAATCTTGTTCTCTGTTGACCCAGTTCCAACCTGGTTGTTATCCTGAGTCAAAGTCGAATAGGAGACGGCAAGCGGGCCATTGGCGTAGTTCACGCCAACTTCTTGCGATCCCAATTTGTCGTAACCACCCAGGGCAGGGTTGAAGTTTGTGTCGGCAGCAATGCCTGTACCGGTCTTGGTTTGCTTGTATGACTTGTAAATAACCGCAGTCAAACCTGAAAATGAAGGGGTGACATAGCGGAAAGCATTGTCATCACGCACGCGGGTGCCTGCTGCATTCACGCGGTACACCGAACCGAAACCCGAACCAAATGCGGTACCAAAGGGCTGTCCAGTTGCGCCTGTAGTCAAGGTGTTGAAAGCCAGGTGACCGATGTCAAATCGACCGAAGGCGCCGGAAAGACCGCCACCCAACTCACCGTTACCCCATGTACCCGCAGTGGCTGAAGCATCACCAGCGGCAGAAGTTGTCGCAACTCCAGCGTTGCCATCACGGCTCACCACGTTAAAGTCTGAACCGAAGATAAAGTTAGCAGCCATGCCCTGGCCCAAGTCTTCCGTCACACGGAATTGAATGCCTGAGGTTGCAGAGCCGTTTTGGTTGAAACCTTTGATGCTGGTTCCTTTGTAATTAAGGGACTGATAGCCAGCGTCAAAAGTGCCTGTGATGGACACGGAAGACTGAGCGAAAGCCGTGGTAGCAGCAAATGCGGCCAAGGCAATTAGGGATTTTTTCATTTCAAGGTTCTCCAAGGTTTGAACAAAGGGCTCCGGTTCAAATGGCCTGAGACAGGCCACCGGATCCCCGGGCCAACCTCCTTTTTCGGGAAGCTACCTATATTGAAACAGACTTGGGCGCGAGAACCCAGTACTTCGGCCAAAAATTCGCCGGAAGCGTTGCAGGGTTGCAACATCGGGCAAAATAGCCCCATGGATGCCCTTATTTCAGCCGCCGATCGGGCTTTGCGCACGGTCTTTGCCCCCCACCACCCCACCCGGGAAAACCCTGCAAACGGTGTGGTCGCCGGGACGCCTTTGAGCGAATCAGAGCGCCGCGAGGCCGCAGCCCTCATGCGGGTCAATCATGTGGGCGAGGTCTGTGCGCAAGCGCTTTACAGCGCCCAAGCATTGGCCACCCGCGATGCCCATCTGCGCCAACAATTTTTAGCGGCCAGCGAGGAAGAAACCGATCACCTCGCTTGGTGCGAAGCCCGTTTGCGCGATTTGGGCGGGCGTCCGAGTTTGCTCAATCCGCTGTGGTACGCCGGCGCCTTTGCCATCGGTTTGGCCGCCGGCAAACTGGGGGGCGATCGCGTCAGTTTGGGCTTCGTGGTGGAAACCGAGCGGCAGGTTGAAGCGCACCTTCAGGGCCATCTGGAGCGTTTGCCGGCAAATGATGCCGAATCGAGGGCCATCATCGACCGCATGAAGCAGGATGAAATCGCGCATGCGCAAGCCGCAGATGCTGCCGGTGCTGCGCCATTGCCCGCACCGGTGCAAGGCTTGATGCGCCTGGCCGCGCGGGTCATGACCACCGTCGCGCATCGCATCTAGCCGCTGAAGCCCAGAATCGGCAGGTCTGTGCCTGTCGAACCATTTTGTCGGGCCCAGGCCCCCGGCATGCGTTCGAGCCTCAGGCTTCGATCAGGTCAAAGCTGGTCGTGATCTCAGCCGTTTTACCCAGCATGATGCTGGCCGAACAGTATTTTTCGTGGCTCATGGCGATTGCCCGTTCCACAGCCGCAGCGGGAATCCCTTTGCCCGTGACGGTGAAATGCATGTGGATGCGGGTAAAGACTTTGGGATCGACCTCGGCACGCTCGCTCGTGAGTTTGACCGAACAGCCCCGCACCTCGTGGCGCCCCCGCTTGAGGATGAGCACCACGTCGTAGGCCGTACATCCACCCGTGCCGGCGAGAACGGTTTCCATGGGGCGCGGGGCCAGGTTTTGACCGCCGTTTTCAGGGCGTGCCGCATCAGGGGCACCATCCATGGCCAAAACATGACCGCTACCGGTCTCGGCCACAAAGCCCATACCCGAGCGCGCACCACTCGCGCCGGTCCAACTCACTGTGCATTCCATGGCAGGTCTTCCTTGCTGGTTTGTTTTTCCCTGCTGAATTGTCGGGGATTCGGAGAAGGATTCGGGTTATCCCTTGAATTTTCCCGTAAACTGTGGGCTTGTCTCCTCCACTCTCAAAAGTGGATTCAACCCCGGGTCGAAAGCCCCGGGGTTTTTTTTGCCCCGCGCCGGCTTTGCAAGAGCCCCACATTCATCTCGCCCGTCAAGGTGCTGGCGTAGAAGCGCTCAATCATGTCTACGGAGGTGCGTGCGTTGCGCGCCAAGGTGAGCATGTCAATGCCCTGACCATAGAGCAACCGAAACGTGAGCGATGTGTGGCGCAACGCATAGAGGGTGCGGCTTTGGCCGTGCGCATCGGTGAGGGGCAATTCGGCGCTGCGCAAAACCCATTTGAGCCAAAAATTAAAAAGGGCGAGGGCGTGTTCTCGATCGCTTTCTTGGGGCAGAAAAAGATAGTCGGTGGGTTTGGCCAGTCCTTGGCTTTGGGCATGAGCTTGCAATTGTTCATAGATGCGCACCGCTGGACTCAAGGTCACGATGGGCCGATCATGTTTTTTGGTCTCCGGTAGATTCAGACGCAAATAGCAATGCGCCCCCCGCACCACCGTCACGTGCTGGTGTTGCAGGGTTTTGATATCGCTGGGCCGCACGAAGCTGTTGACCATGAAGCCCACGAGCCAATAGAAGTCGGGGGGCAAGCTTCGATAGCGGGGGGTGACCCAAAACCGGGAGCGCGTGCCCTCGCCCATTTTGAGCTGGGGGGCTTCCTCTCCGCTGCGCATCAAGCGTTTACTCGATCGCAAAAGGGCACGGTATTGGTCTAGGGTAAAGGCCGCACGCGGTTTGTTACTGATGGCCACTGCGGGCAATTCGGGCAGCTCGGCCAGCCATTTACGACTCTGCGCCAGCTTGAGCACTTTGCGCACGATCACCAAATATTGCGAAAGCGTGATAGAGGAGGCCCGCGCCTGCGTGAGGCGGTCCATCACCCGATCGATGGCTTCGGCGTCGCAGGCATGAACAGGCAAGGCCCCCAAAACGGGGAGTAAATGTTTATCCAGACGGTTGCGCATGATTTGCAAGGAGGCTTCGCTGTAAGCGCCACGCGCGACACGTTGCGCCTCCATGGCCATGAGCTTGTCGGCCACTTGCGCAAATGTGGGCGAACTCTGCATCGGGGCTTGCCATTGCGCAGGCGGTTCGCTCAGCCCCTGTCCCGCGAGCAAGGAGGCAAAGAGTTGCGGCCCCACCAAATAAAAGCGTGGCTCATCCCCCTCACACACCGCAACGGGTTCGCGGGCGAGCACGGGCAAGAGGCTCGGCGCGAGTTGCTGTAGCTTGTCGAGGCGCACCGAACAAGGCGCCAACGCCACAGGACTCGAGGGCGGAGAGGATTTCATTGGGGACAGTCTAGAATTTTTCGATTGTCAAAGAAATCGAATGAAAATTAAATTCCACAACAGTACACATTTAAAATCTAATATGGGTAATTTAGATTTGTTTTACTAGTTGCCCTGGCTACACTGGCCACGACCTCCGCTTTCGCCCAATTCAGCATTGATGGCGTGGTCGATGCGGGCTTTCAATCCATCAACTACAAAGGCAACAAAGTGACAGGTTTTGCCGGTAACGGCTCTAGCACTTCCCAGCTCAACTTCCGCGGCAAAGAAAACCTCGGCGGCGGGCTAATGATCGACTTCCGTGTGGAAACCGACTGGAACATGGCCTCCAACGCTGGCAACACCGGCACACCTTCGGGCATCAACGTGTCAAGCGGTGATAAAAGCATCAACAGCTCCGGTGGCACCTTCGGTAACGGTGAGCTTCGTTTAGGTTTGACGGGTTCTCTGGGCCGTGTGGACTTCGGCGCCGTGAACTACACCACGCTGGACGCCACCCTCGCCGGCCAGCCCTTTGGCACCGCCATCGGCTCGGGTTTCCGCACGATTTATGTCAACGATGCACAAGCCAACTCTTCGGTGCGTGCGGACAATTCCTTCAAGTACACCTCGCCCAACATTTCCGGCTTGACCTTCACCGTATACAAGGTGATGAAGCAGACCAAGGCGACCGTTGTTGCCACACCGAGTGCAGCCACCGGCCTGGCCGGGCAACCCAACGCTTTTGGCCCCCTGGGCGCGTATGACTATTTCGGTGTGCAAGAAGTGGGCTTGAAGTACAACAATGGCCCCTTCAACGCCGTCTTCACCAACCTGACCCAAGATTGGGTGGGCGTTCAGGCCACCAACGCCAGCAACGGCGCAGCAGGCACGGCCAAGTTCACCATCAACACGTTGGGCATGAACTACATGCTCACGAATGACCTCAAGCTCTTCCTCTTGAACCAAGGCTACAAGGGCGATGTGGGTGGCAAGAACAACCGGACCACCACGGTATCGGCCTCTTACTACGTGGGTGCCTCCACCTGGAGTCTGCAAGCGGGCGGCACGCGTGCCGCCGACGGCACACGGTCGAGTTTCACCGGCGTGGGCGTTGATTACGCGCTGAGCAAAACCACTGCGCTTTATGCGCGCAGCGAATCGGTGAACGACGCGGCCAAAACGGTTCAGCCCGCTGTGGGTTCAGGCGCTCAAATTTCGGGCCCAGACACCAAGTTCGGTCGCACCGCCTTTGGTCTACGCATGGCATATTGATGTGCCCAGGCTCTCGGGCCTGTTGACATCGTGTTTTACGGCCGCTCCTTCGGGGGCGGTTTTTTTTCGTCCGGTGTATGCTTACCCGCATGACATGGATCGCGGTGGATTGGGGCACGAGTGCCTTGCGGGCAGCCCTCTTGCGGCCGGGAGCGGCGGTGGAGGAGCGCGCAGGGGGGCCGGGCATTTTGGCGGTCGCCGCAGGCGGGTTCCCGGCGGCGCTGGCGGCTTTCTGTGGGGATTGGCGCGCGCAATACCCCGGCGCACGCGTGCTCATCAGCGGCATGGCTGGCAGCGCGCAGGGCTGGGCCCTCGCGCCCTATTGCCCCTGCCCCGCCCCTTTGGCCCAACTGGCGTCGCAAGTCTTGTGGCTGGAGCCAGGTCAGCTGGGTTTGGTGCCGGGGCTGTGTGACACCCAAGGGCCCTGCCCGGATGTGATGCGGGGGGAGGAAGTGCAAGTGCTCGGCGCCATGGCGCTCGCGGGCGCGCACACCGCCCGCGTGGTACTGCCCGGCACCCACAGCAAATGGGTGCGTTTAGCGGATGGGGTCATCACGGGTTTTGAGACTTTCATGACGGGTGAGGTGTTTGCTCTGCTGCGCCAGCACAGCATTCTGGCGCGCACCCTGCCGGCCTTGGACGCCGAGGCCCCTTGGCACCCCGAAGCCTTTGCGGCCGGCTTGGCGGTGGCCGCGGAGGGGTCGGTGCTGCAC
>VEQC01000328.1 GCA_018883455.1 Limnohabitans sp.
GAATGCGACCGCCGAGCTTCTGGAATTTTTGCGGGTCCTTCAGGAAGTCCACCACTTCCTTCACTTCTTCTTTGGCCTCGTCGCAACCCGCCACGTCGGCAAAGGTGACGGCGTTGTTGTTCTCGTCGAGCATGCGGGCCTTGCTCTTGCCGAAGCTAAACGCACCGCCCTTGCCACCGCCTTGCATCTGCCGCATGAAGTAAATCCAGACCCCGATGAGCAAGAGCATGGGCCCCCAGCTCACCAGCAGCGTCATGATGAGCGAGGCTTCTTCGCGCGGCTTGACGTCGAACTTCACCCCGTTGGCGATGAGGTCGCCCACCAGACCGCGGTCGAGGTAAGTGGCGGTGGTGCGAATGCGGCGCTCGTCGGTCGTGGTGGCCGTGATCTCGGTGCCGCCTTGACCTTCCTGAATGGTGGCCGTGCGAATGCGTTTGGCGCGAACCTCTTCGAGGAAGTCCGAATAACCCATGTAGCCAGAGCCACCGCCCGGGCGGGTTTCGAACTGCTTGAAGACGGTGAAGAGCACCATGGCGATCACCAGCCAAACGGCAACTTTAGAAAACCATTGATTGTTCACGCGCGCTCCACAAAAACTGGAATAGACCAGATGAGTCCGATTTTAGGCCTTTCAAGGCGCAACCCTGGGAAAATCAGGGGCAATCGCCCTGCTGGTGATGCAGAAATGCCATTATGTGGCTTCACGGCGCCACTTTGGGGCCTAAACCCACTAAAAAGGTCTCGCTAGAACGATCCCGGCTGGCTTTGGGCTTGATCGGTTTGACCACCCGAAAATGGGCTTTGAAGTGCTTGACCAACTGGCTGTAGCCGCTGCCGTGAAAGAGCTTGACCACCAAAGCCCCGTTGGGCTTGAGGTGGGCTAGCGCAAAATCCACGGCCAACTCGACCAAATGGGCGATGCGGGCCGCATCGGCCGACTCAATGCCCGAGAGGTTGGGGGCCATGTCCGAGACCACCACATCCACCGCCGTGCCCCCGAGGCGCTGATCCAACTCAGCCAGAACCGCGTCTTCCCGAAAATCGCCCTGCAAGAACTCGACGCCCTCAATGGGCTCCATCGCCAACAAATCCAGGCCGATGATGCGGCCATTGAGTGCCCCCACAGCCGCGCCCGTGGGCGAGAGCCGACGGCGCAGGTATTGGCTCCACGCGCCGGGTGCGCAGCCCAAGTCCACCACCGTCATGCCCGGGCTGATGAGGCGAAACTGCTCGTCAATCTCCTTGAGCTTGTAAGCCGCACGCGCCCGATAGCCCTCTTTTTGGGCTAGCTTGACGTAGGGATCATTGACATGGTCGTTGAGCCATGACTTGTTGACCTTTTTGCTTTGCGTGCGGACTTTCATGCGGGTTTGGCGGTTGGAGGGGCGATAATACCCCCATGCCCGCCATTCTCCTGACTCCCGCCGAACGCAAGGTCCACCGCGCCCTCGCCCATCACCTCGATCCCGTGGTGATGATCGGCAACGACGGGCTCACGCCCGCCATCGTGCGCGAAACCGACCAAGCCCTCAAGGCGCACGGGCTCATCAAGGTCCGCGTCTTGGGCGACGATCGCCAAGCCCGTGAAGCCATCTATCAAGAACTGGCCGAAACCCTCAACGC
>VEQC01000136.1 GCA_018883455.1 Limnohabitans sp.
GTTTGAAGGGCTCGATGGCACCAAGAGCGAAGCCACTTACGACCTCGTGCTGCAAGCCGTGGGCCGAACCCCCAATGGCCTCAAAATTGGCGCCGACAAAGCGGGGGTGAGTGTTTCTGAGCGCGGCTTCATCGGGGTGGATATTCAAATGCGCACCAATGTCCCCCATATCTTTGCCATTGGCGACATCGTGGGCCAACCCATGTTGGCGCACAAGGCGGTGCATGAGGGGCATGTGGCGGCCGAAGTCATTGCCGGTGAACTCCAAGGCAAGGCCGATCTGGCTGCCAGCGCCTTTAACGCACGCGTCATCCCCAGCGTGGCTTACACCGATCCGGAAGTCGCCTGGGTGGGTCTCACGGAAGACCAGGCCAAGGCCCAAGGCATCAAAGTTCGCAAGGGGCTCTTCCCCTGGACGGCTTCGGGCCGTGCGATCGCCAATGGGCGTGACGAAGGGGTGACCAAGCTCTTGTTTGATGACAGTCCCGAGGCCCATGGCCACGGGCGCATTCTGGGCGGGGGCATGGTGGGCACCCATGCCGGTGACATGATTGGCGAAATTGCCTTGGCCATCGAGATGGGCGCGGATGCGGTGGATATTGGCAAGACGATCCACCCCCATCCGACCCTGGGCGAGAGCATTGGCATGGCCGCCGAAGTGGCCCATGGCAGTTGCACGGACCTGCCGCCGCAGAAAAAATGAACGATAATTAATCACATAGACCAAAAAATATAATTAGAATGGTTGCACAAATTCGGCCGATTGGCGGGAGTGTGCAGCCATGTTTTTATTTGATCGACCTCTTAACAACCGTATTCGGGCAGTGTTCGTCCTCATCGGGGCGGGCTTGTTTTGCGCTGGCGTGCTGGTGCAGCGCCAATGGCAGCACGAAAAGGACTTGCTACAGCGCCAATTGAGCCAGCAACACCGCGTGGTGGCGCAATGGTTGGGCGAGGTGCAGTGGGTTCTGCGCCAATTGCGTGAAAAAGCCTCGCGGGCCAGCGCTGAAGCGCCGGAAGCGTTTGGGTCAGATCCCGACACCACGCCTCGCATGCTCGCGCATGGCCTGGGATTCTCATGGGACCATCGGCAGGGGAAAGCCGACATCGGGAACCTGTTGGGCAGTGGTCCCCTGGAGGGGCGCGATACGCGCTTCCAGGAAGCGCTGGCGCGTGCGCGTCACTTGGCCCCAATGCTGGCGAATGCCGCCCAGCAGCTCCCCGAGGGGTCACGCTTGCGCTATGAGTCGAACGTGGGCCTGAGCCTGCATTTCCCCTGGGAGCCTTCGTCGCGCGGTATCTTGCCCCAGCCGCAAGCGGACACGCCAAGGCTCGGGGGTGCCATGCCCCGCGCCGCACAATGGGGGGACCCCTATTATACCGACCCCCAAATCGGTTTGCTGGTTCCACTCTCGGTCGAGGTGTTCGCCGACGAAACGTCCGTGGGGCGTCTGCAGATTGACTTGACGCTCGCCGCGCTCCAACGCCAAGTTGCCCCCGACGAGACCGCCCTGGGGCAGATCTTTCTGGTCGACGAGCGGGGCTCGGTCCTCACCTATCCGGGTGCGGACCCCTTGCAAAGCGAACGGGCGCCACGCTTGGGCAATTGGCTCGCAATGCCCTGGGTCGCGAGCGCGCGCGAGCTCCATGCACTCCCTCCGGACTCGCCGCGATGGTTTGGGGATCGTTGGGTGCTGCGCATGGGGTTCACGGATGCCCCCTGGAGTCTGGTGCTCGAAGTGCGCCGGGGGGAGCTATTGGCGTCCGCACTCCAGGCCCAGGCGGCCAATTTGTGGGGCTTGTTCCTCTTCATCCTGTTGGCGGCAGCGGCTGGCCTTTATGGGCAACGCCTCCCACAGCTGCGCCTACCCCTGTGGCTCTTGGGGCCCTCCGCCATGGCCGGGGGAAGATTTCCTGCCGGGCAGGCTGTTTTGAGTCCAGCGCCATCAGCGCCGGGCGCTCACCCTCCCGCAGGGGGCGAGAGCCGCGCGGCCCCTCGCCTGCAGGCGAGCACGGCCATCTTGCCCGCAACGAGGCCCGAGGGCCGCCAGGCGCAGGAGGCGACCGCGGTACAGCGGGCCATCCTGCCCCGACGCTGGCCTGAAGTGGCCGGTTGGGAGATGGCCGGGGCCATGCGTGCGGCCAGCACCGGGGGCAAAGATTTTTATGACTGGATGCGGCACCCCGATGGCAGTGTCGCCGTGGTGTTGGTCAGCGTGCGCGGAACGGGCGTGGCGGCGGCTTTGTTTGCGGTGCGATTGCGCACGGCATGGCGCGTGGCCTGCCATGCCGCGCCCCACGACCCGGTTTTGGCGATGCGCTTGTGGCAGGGCAGCTTGCAAGAGACTGCGGGTCAGCAGCGTTTTGCGGCCCGTGCGCTCCACATGGTGATCGATACCCGATCGGGCCTTGTGCAATGCGTGTCAGCCGCGCACGCGCCGCCCTGGCACCTGCCACGCCAGGGCTTGCCGACGAACCTGTTCCAGCCCGAGGCTTGGCAGCCCGACCTCATGGCCCCTGAACCGTCGAACTGGCCCCTGACGCAACGCACCCTCATGCCAGGCGAGGTGTTGGTCCTGGTCACGGATCACTCCCGCGACGTCACCAACTACCGCAGTGAAACGCTGGGCGCCAACGCGATGGTGGACTTGCTCAGCCTGAGCCGCGAGGTCAAGGCCGAAGCCTTGGCCCAGAGCGTGTTGCGTGAGGTCATTCGCTTCGCAGACCATCCCGCCGGGCTGGACGACATTGGCTGTGTGGTGATTCGTCGGCAACCCTGATGGCCGCCCGTCAAGCCCTGGAGCAGGGCAGGGCGGGACGGCGAGCCGCGCGTCCGAACGGGTGCATTTGCCCGAGGGCTGGCGCGCCAGGTCACGGTTCGGACACCGCGCAGGCGGGCTTGGCGCTACGATGGCAGCATGTCGCGCAACCCTTCTGCCCTCGCTCCCTGGCAAGTCAGCCTTGGCGGCATTTGTGGCTTGGTACTCACCTTGGGCTTGGCCCGATTTGCCTACACCCCGCTTTTACCGCTATTGCAAACCCAAACTGGACTCACCGATGCTGACGCAGGCTGGTTGGCGGCGGTGAATTACGCGGGCTACATGACAGGGGCGCTCACCGCTTCCTGGCTCGATGACCCGCGCTGGCGTTGGCGCCTCTATTTGGGGGGGCTCTGGATGGCGGTGCTCAGCACAGCCGCCATGGCCTTGAGCCCATCACTCTGGGCCTGGGCCTTGCTGCGCTTCATTGGGGGCTTGTGTGGCGCCACGGGCATGTTGCTCGGCTCAGGGCTGATTTTGGGCTGGCTCATGCAACAGGGGCGACGGCCCGAGTTGGGCGTGCACTTCATCGGGATTGGTCTGGGGATCGTGCTCACCGCCGTCGGGGCCTGGGCCATGGCCGGTGTCTTTGCCGACTGGCAGTGGCACTGGCTGGGCTTTGCCCTCATGGGGTTGCTCTTTCTCTGGCCGGCTTGGCGATTTCGCCCCCCACCGCCACCGCCCACGGCGGTCGCCACGGCCGCTGCCGCCCATTCGGGTTCGCGGCGCGATTTTGTCCTGTTGCTCGCGAGTTACTTCGCCGCCGGTTGGGGGTTTGTGATCAGTGCCACATTCATCGTGGCCATGGTGGAGCGTGAGCCCGCATTGGCCGGGCTGGGGCCCTGGGCCTGGGCCATGGTGGGCTTGGCGGCCATGCCGGCGGTGTTTTTATGGGATCGGGTGGCCCGCCGCTGGGGCGAGCGGCAGGCCCTGATGATGGCGTTTGGCTTGCAAATCGTCTCGGTGGTGTTGCCGGCCCTCTCCACGGCGGTGTGGGCCGAATTGAGCGGTGCGCTCATTTACGGGGCCACTTTCATTGCCTTGGTGAGTTTGATGTTGGCCTTGGTGGGCCGGCGAGCCCCGGGCAACCCAGGCAAAGCCATGGCGCGCATGACCTTGGCTTACGGCGTGGCCCAAATGCTCGCCCCGGTGGTGGTCGGGCAAATGGCCCAGTCGAGCGGGCGCTTCGAAGGTGGGCTGTGGTTGACGGCAGCCGTTCTGGGCGTGGGCTTGCTGTTGCTGACCGCCGTGAAGAAGTAGGCGAGTCGTACCCCGTCAGTTGTTGTTTTGCGTGCCGGGCACCCGCCGCGCCCCGGTAAAGCGGCGCTGCCAGTAGGCTTCGCGCATATCGTCCACCCGCACTTGCTGGCCGGGCCGCGGGGCGTGGATGAATTTGTTGTCACCGAGGTAGATGCCCACATGGCTGAAGGTTTGCCGCATGGTGTTGAAAAACACCAAGTCACCGGGCTTGAGGTCTTGTTTTTCAATGGTTTCCGTGACGGCGGCCTGCTCACTGGCGCGACGCGGCAGGATCAGGCCCACAGATTTTTCAAACATACTGCGCACAAAGCCGCTGCAGTCAAAGCCACTGGCATCGGCACCACCGCGACGGTAGGGCACGCCGAGAAAGCCCATGGCCGTTCCCACGAGGGAGGACGTTTTGTCACTCACTTTCTGGCGAAATTGTTCGAGCTGGGCCGCGATTCCCTGCTCGACCATGTAGCGCTCAATGTCATCGGCTGCCTGGGGCGCAGGCGCGGCCTGAGCGCTGTGCAGGCAGATGAGCAGGAGCAGGGCGAACTTTCGCATGGTGGCGCATTCTAAGCGCACAGCCTCGGTGGGCAAAGTGGGGGGCTCCGGCAGGCCCCAAGCCCCTAGAATGCAGGCATGTTATTGGACGCTGACGAATCCCAACTCCTCTTGGTGGACTACCAAGAGCGCCTCATGCCCGCCATCGAGGACGCCGAGGCCGTGATGGCCAATGCGCTGCGCTTGGCCCAAGCCGCGCAAATGCTCCAAGTCCCGGTTTGGGGCACGGAGCAAAATCCGACCAAACTGGGCCCCATGCCCGGGCCCCTGCGCCAGGCCTGCCGCAAAGTCCTGAGCAAAATGCACTTTGGGGCTTGTGCGGATGGTCTGGAGGCCTTGCTCCAACCCCCTGCGCGCCCCGTCCAAGGCAATGCCCGCAGCCTGCCCAAACACCTGCAAAAGCCCCAAGAACCGCCTGCACCGGAGCGCCCCAGCTTGGTTTTGGCCGGGGTGGAAGCCCATGTTTGTCTATTACAAACAGCCTTACAACTTTTAGAAGGTTCTTGGGAAGTATGGGTCGTGACCGACGCCTGCAGCTCGCGTACCTTGCGCAACCGCGATGCGGCCTACGACCGCTTGGCCTCCGCAGGGGCCGAACTGGTCACCACCGAAATGGTGCTCTTTGAATGGCTTCGCAGCGCGGAGCACCCTGCGTTTAAACCCATTCAGACCTTGATCAAATAAATCAGTCAGACTCCTGCAAGCCCTTTCTTCCCATAATGCGAGACTCGATTCGCAGAACCAGGAGACTGTATGGGCACGTACGCCAATTTCCACCGCCGCTCCATTGAGGAGCGTGATGCTTTTTGGGCCGAGCAAGCCAAACTGGTGGATTGGCAAACCCCGCCGCAGCAAATTTGCAATTACGACAACCCGCCCTTTGCCAAATGGTTTGTGGGTGGGAAGACCAACCTGTGTCACAACGCGGTGGATCGGCACTTGGCGGAGCGTGCCGACCAAAATGCCCTGATTTTTGTCTCGACCGAAACCGAACAAGAGAAGGTGTATTCCTTTCGGGAGCTCCACGCCGAGGTGCAGCGCATGGCCGCCATCCTCAAGAGCCTGGGGGTGCAAAAAGGCGACCGGGTGCTCATTTACATGCCCATGATTGCCGAGGCCTGCTTTGCCATGCTGGCCTGTGCGCGCATTGGCGCGATCCATTCCGTGGTGTTTGGCGGCTTTGCATCGCACTCCCTCGCCACCCGCATCGATGACGCCACGCCCAAAGCGGTGGTGAGCGCCGACGCGGGCTCGCGCGGCGGCAAAGGCGTGCCCTACAAGCCGTTGCTCGACGAAGCCATTGCCCTGGCGCAACACAAACCCGCGGCGGTGCTGATGGTCGATCGAAAGCTCGCGCCTTTCACCCCGGTGGCGGGCCGCGATCACGACTACGCCACGCTGCGCGCCCAGCACCTCGATGCCCTAGTCCCCTGCGAGTGGGTGGACGCCACCCACCCGAGCTATACCCTCTACACCTCCGGCACCACGGGTAAGCCCAAGGGCGTGCAACGCGACACGGGCGGCTACGCCGTGGCCCTGGCCGCGAGCATGAAACACATCTACTGCGGCAACCCGGGCGAGACGTTCTTCTCCACCAGCGACATCGGCTGGGTGGTGGGGCACAGCTACATCATTTACGGCCCGCTCATTGGGGGCATGGCCACGATCATGTACGAAGGCACGCCCATTCGTCCGGATGGCGGCATCTGGTGGAAATTGGTGGAAAAGTACAAAGTCACGGTCATGTTCAGCGCGCCCACGGCGGTGCGGGTGCTCAAAAAGCAAGACCCGGCCTACCTCACGCAATACGACCTCTCAAGCTTGCGGGCCCTGTTTCTGGCCGGTGAGCCCCTCGATGAACCCACCGCACAATGGATTTCGCAAGGCCTGCAAGGCAAGCCCATCGTGGACAACTACTGGCAAACCGAGACCGGCTGGCCCATTTTGGCCATTTGCAACGGGGTGGAAAAAGCGCCGAGCAAGTTCGGCTCCCCTGGCAAAGCGGTCTATGGCTACAACATCAAGCTGCTCGACGATCAAACTGGCGCCGAGCTCACCGAGCCCAACACCAAAGGGGTCGTGGCCATCGAAGGCCCGCTGCCGCCCGGTTGTTTGCAAACGGTCTGGGGCGATGACGAGCGCTTTGTCAAAACCTACTGGTCGAGTGTGCCGGGCAAGCAGGTCTACAGCACTTTTGACTGGGCCGTGAAG
>VEQC01000329.1 GCA_018883455.1 Limnohabitans sp.
GGAGGAGGGGCGGGCCGATTTGGCGGTGCACTCGCTCAAAGATGTGCCCATGGACCTCCCCGAGGGTTTCGCGCTCGCTTGCGTGATGACCCGAGAAGATCCCCGTGACGCCTGGGTCTCCCCCCATTTCGCCCGCCTGGAAGACCTGCCCGAGGGAGCGGTGGTCGGTACTTCGAGTTTGCGCCGCACCGTGCTGTTGCGCGCCCTGCGCCCCGATTTGCGCATCGAGCCCTTACGAGGCAACCTCGACACCCGCTTGCGCAAGCTCGACGAGGGCCAGTATGCCGGCATCGTCTTGGCTGCCGCAGGCCTCAAACGGCTCGAACTTGGTGCCCGCATTCGCCATATTTTTTCCACCGAGCAAATGTTGCCTGCCGCCGGGCAGGGTGCATTGGGCATCGAAATTCGGGCCACTCGCCCCGAGGTGGCCGAGGCCTTGTCTCCCTTGGCGGATCTACCCACCTGGCTCACGGTGAGCGCCGAGCGCGCGGTCAGCCGGGCCATGGGGGGGAGCTGCTCCATGCCGCTGGCGGCGCACGCCGAAATAACGGGTTCGACCCTGTCTCTGCGCGCGGCCTGGGTGGAGCCGGATCGCGCCAGCCCCTTGGTGCGCGCGCAGGCCCAACTGGAAGTGGATCCCCTCAACCCCGCTGAGCGGGCCCGTGCCGAGGCCTTGGGATCGGCGATTGCGGAGCAACTGCGCGCGCAGGGGGCGCACTGAGGGCCACCCCCATGGCGTTGCGTGTCCTCGTCACCCGACCGGAAGGCGAGGCTGCGTCTTGGCTCCAAGGGTTACAAGCCGCCGGGTTTGTGGCCGAAACACTCCCCTTGATCGCCGTTGGCCCTGTGGCGGACACCGCTGCCCTACGCCAAGCCTGGGCTACTTGGGCCGATTGGCAGGCTGTGATGTTTGTGAGCGTTCCCGCCGTGCGCCATTTTTTTGCCCAACGCCCTCCCCGCGTGGATTTGTCGACCACGCCCTGTTGGGCCCCAGGGCCAGGCACGCGCAAGGCCTTACGTGCGGAAGGTGTGCCCGAATCTGCCTTGCGCAGTCCCGACCCCGAGGCGGGTCAATTCGATTCGGAGGCCCTGTGGGCGCAAGTGGGCGCTGCCGTGCAAGCCGC
Organism: Limnohabitans sp.; assembly: GCA_018883455.1. GTDB lineage: Bacteria > Pseudomonadota > Gammaproteobacteria > Burkholderiales > Burkholderiaceae_C > Limnohabitans. The sequence continues at coordinate 1,125 of VEQC01000329.1, forward strand.
TCGCCCCCTGCTCATTGTGCGCGGGCAGGACGACCAAGCCAAGCCCGACCCTGCGGGTCAAGGGCGGGATTGGCTGAGCGAGCAATTGCAGGCGCGCGGGGTTCCGGTCCAGCGCTTGGCGGCTTACGCGCGGCAAGGTCCGGCGTGGACGGCCCCCATGATGGAGCGGGCGCGCCATGCCGCAAGCGATGGCAGCATTTGGTTGCTCAGCAGCAGCCAAGGATTGCAACACCTCCAGCGCCTGCTCCCCCAGCAAGACTGGTCCAGCGCCCGCGCCCTGGCCACGCATCCCCGCATTGGGGAGACCGCGCGCGCCATGGGTTGGGGTGAGGTTCGTCTGACACGCCCACTGCTACCCGATGTGGTGGCCTCATTAGAATCGTGGTCATGACCCTCGAGTCCCACGATCCGCCGCTCAACCCAGAGCTCACCCGCATTCCCGACTCGCCCTTGCAGGCGCAGCCGCCGGCCCCTCC
>VEQC01000330.1 GCA_018883455.1 Limnohabitans sp.
CCCCAGTACTGCATGCACGCGTCGGGCACTTCTCGTAACAAGCGCCCGGCCTTGAGTTTGGCCATGGAGGCCCACTGGGTCACATCCTGGCCGTCGAGGTATTTCTCCAACGCCATGTAGGTTAAACCGCGCAGACTCACCACCTCGGTTTGCAATTCGGCCAGTTTGAAATGCACCACCTGCTGGTCGAGCACCGAGCGGCCAAAAATTTGCCGTTCACGGGTGTATTCGATGGTTTGCGCAATGCAGTTGCTGAGCATCTGCACCGCATTGCCAGCCGCCCAGAGACGCTCGTCCTGGAATTGCTGCATTTGGTAAATAAAGCCCATGCCCTCTTCCCCGATGCGGTTGCGCTGCGGGACCCGCACGTCGTCAAAGTGGATCAAGCCGGTATCGGAAGACATCATGCCAACCTTCCGAATTTTTTTGGCGCGCGTGATGCCGGGCGTGTTCATGGGCACGATGATGAGGGATTTGTTTTTGTGCGCAGCCCCCTCGCTGGTGTTGGCGAGCACACACATCCAATCGGCTTGGAGGCTGTTGGTGATCCACAGCTTGCTGCCGTTGATGATGTAGTCGTCACCGTCGCGTCGGGCGGTGGTGCGGATGGCGGCGACGTCGGAACCCGCGCTGGGCTCAGAGACCCCGATGCAAGAGACCATGCGCCCTTCAATCGCGGGGGTGAGGAACTCCTCGCACAACGCTGGCGAGCCAAAGCGAGCCAAAGCGGGGGTGGCCATGTCGGTGTGCACGCCAATGGCCATGGGCACGCCGCCACAACGGATATGGCCCAGGGCTTCGGCCATGACCAAGGCATAGGAGAAATCCAGACCGCTGCCGCCATAGGCCTCGGGCTTGGTCAGGCCCAGATACCCCAATGCGCCGAGCTTGGCGAAGATGTCGTGGGCGGGGAAGATTTCTGCCGCCTCCCATTCATCCACATGGGGGTTGATTTCATCTTCAATGAAGCGGCGCAAGTTGTCGCGCAGGGCTTCGTGCTCAGGGGTGAAGTGCATGGGGCGCTCCCTTAGGGCTGTGCGATGAACCCCATTATGCGGCGGCCTTTGGGCGGTTGTCGCCACGCAGGCGACAAACCACCCTCAGGGCCCGACAATGACTTGGACCAATCGATCCGGCTGAATGACGCGCCCGAAGGCTTGGCGAATTTGGGCGGTGGTGACCGCCTCGACTTGGCGTGTCCAGGTCTCGAGGTAGTCAAGCGGCAAATCGTTCCAGTGCATATTCGCCAGGTTGTCGAGTAATTTGCGGTTGCTGTCGAGGCGCAAGGCAAAGCCCCCAACCAGGTTGTCCTTGGCCGCACGCAGTTCCCGCTCGCTTGGCCCCTCACGCACAAAGGTGGTGAGCACGTCACGCGCCACTTGCACGGCTTGTTCGGCTTGGTCCGGGCGGGTTTGCAGCCCGATGGTGAAGGCGCCTGGCTGCAAACCCGGCGCGAAATAACTGTAGACGCTGTAGCTCAAACCGCGCTTTTCACGGACCTGCTCGGTCAGGCGCGAGACAAAGCCCCCGCCGCCGAGCACATAGTTGCCCACTGTGAGGGTGAAGAAATCGGGGTCGTTGCGCGCGATGCCAGGC
>VEQC01000331.1 GCA_018883455.1 Limnohabitans sp.
GCGCGACGCCGCTCAAGCGCAAGCCATGCAGCGCGATCGGGTCAACGCCCGTTACTTGCCCGATCAGCCGTTTTCTGCTGGCATTGGGGTTCAATCGGGTGCGTTCTCCCCTGATCTGTTGGCGCTAGACCTGATCGTCTTGGGTGTGCCCACGCGCGCCCTTCGGGAAACCCTCCTCGCCCTCACCCAAATCGGGCTCACCGACGCGGTTCCGGTGGCATGGTTGTGCAAGGGGTTTGAGGCCTCGCCGGAGGGGGTGGGACGCATGCCCCATGAGGTGCAGGCCGAGGTGGCGCCACAACTCCAGGCCGGTGCGCTCAGTGGCCCCAGCTTTGCGCAAGAGGTGGCCCGCGCCCAGCCGACGGCTTTGGTGGCGGCGAGTGCCCATGCGCGGGTGCGCGAACGTCTGGTGCAAGCCTTCCATGGGCAGAGCCTGCGCGTCTATGCCAATGCCGATTTGGTGGGGGTGGAGGTGGGCGGGGCCGTGAAAAACGTGCTCGCCATTGCCACTGGGCTTTGCGATGGCTTGCAACTCGGGCTCAACGCCCGCGCCGCCCTCATTACCCGGGGGCTGGCCGAGATGACCCGCCTTGGCCTGGCCTTGGGGGCTCAGGCCGACACCTTCATGGGCCTCTCGGGCTTGGGCGATTTGGTACTCACCGCCACGGGCGACCTGAGCCGCAACCGTCAAGTGGGCTTGGCCTTGGCGCGGGGCCTCACGCTGGCGCAGGCGGTGCAGTCGTTGGGCCATGTGGCCGAAGGGGTCTACAGCGCCCGTACCGTGAGCCAGCGCGCCCAGGGGCTTGGGGTCGATATGCCCATCACGCAAGCAGTGGTCGATCTGCTCGATGGTCACTTGAGCCCTCTCCAGGCCGTGGCCCGATTGATGGGGCGCGACGCCCGCGAAGAACAGATTCAGCCCTGAGGCCGGCGCCTCAAACCTCTAAATTGTCAATCAGCCGTGTGCGGCCCAATCGAGCCGCGCCCAGCACCACCAGAGGGTCGGCGCACCCCCCTTCGATGGGGGAGAGGTCGCGCTGACGGCGCACCGTGAGGTAGTCCGGCGCCCAGCCGCGCTGGCGCAGTTGATCCATGGCGGCGGCCTCCAGTGCGGCCACGTTCAGGACGCCTTGCTCGAGCCCCTCCCTGACGCCTTGCGCGAGCGCCTGCAAGGCGTGGGGCAGGGCCACAGCCTCAGCGCGTTCCTCGGGGCTCAAGTAGCCATTGCGGGAGGACAAGGCCAAACCATCGGCGGCACGCTCGGTGGGCACTCCCACGATGTCGATGGGCAAGGCCATCTGCTGCACCATGCGGCGGATCACCATGAGTTGCTGGTAGTCCTTTTGACCAAAGACGGCCATATCGGGGGCCAGAATGTTAAAGAGCTTGTGCACGACCGTGCACACCCCAATGAAAAAGCCGGGACGAAATGCCCCTTCCAGAATGTCCGCCAGCTCGCTTGGGGGATGAACCTTAAAGCCCTGCGGCTCGGGGTAGAGATCGGCTTCGCTCGGGGCGAAGACCACATCACAGCCCTGGGCGGCGAGGAGCTCACAATCGCGCGCGAGGGTGCGGGGGTAGGTGTCGAAATC
>VEQC01000137.1 GCA_018883455.1 Limnohabitans sp.
GTTGGGTGAGGCCTAAGCGATCGTAGGATCGATAGAGAATGAACAGCGCTTCTTCCACGGCGGGGACATCGCGGTACGTCTCAATGGCCTCTTGTGCTCGACTGATGGCCGCGACATACGCCCCTTGGTCAAAGTAATAATGCGCCACGTGAACATCGGAGCGGGCCAGGTTGTTGCGGATGAATTGCATGCGCACGCGGGCATCCTCCGCGTAGCGTGACTCGGGGAAACGGGTCACCAGTTCGCGGAAGGCTTCAAAAGCCACCTTGGCTTGTTTGGGATCGCGCTCGCTCAGGTCTTGACCGAGCAAATTGGTAAAGAGGCCTAATTGGTCGTTGAAATTCACCACCCCCTTGAGGTAGAGGGCGTAGTCCAAGGCGGGGCTTGCCGGATGCAGGCGAATGAAGCGATCCAAGGTGGCGGTGGCCAAGACCGGCTCGTTGTTCTTCCACTGCGCCCAGGCCTTGTCGATCTGAGCTTGCTGGGCAATGATGGTGCCGGCCGCACGACCTTCGAGTTTTTCGTAGTGACTGATGGCTTTGTCGTAAGCGCCAGCGGCCAATTCGTCTTTGGCTTCCTGATAGAGCTTGTCCACCGACCAGCCCACGGTGGTGTCTTTTTCCAGGGCGCAACCGCCGAGGAGCAGGGCGACCGCCAGGGTGGCCGTCAGCACAGTTGATAATGGTCGTTTTGGGCCCACTTTTGACCTCGCATGCATGATCCCGCCATTCTATCGGTTGAACCAGAGGACTGGTCAGGCGACGATGTGGCTGGCGAACCGGCGGAAACCCGTGCCTTGACCGTCGATGGCGCCAGCCACGGGCTGCGCCTGGACAAATTCTTGCAAACCGGACTGGTCGAGTTCTCCCGCAGCTACGTCCAGCAACTCATGGCCCAAGGTGAGGTGACCTGTCTGGACGACGCCACCCCGGTCACGCCTAAGCCCAGCCGAAAAGTGCGACTCGGGGAGCGCTACCGTGTGACGCTGCGCCCGACGGCGCAGAGCAAGTCTTTTTTACCGGAAGCCATGGATTTGGACGTCCGTTATGCGGATGAGCACTTGTGGGTGATCTGCAAGCCAGCGGGTTTGGTGGTGCATCCCGCTCCCGGCAACTGGCAAGGCACATTGCTCAACGGCCTTTTGGCGATGGATAGCGCCGCCGCGGAGCTGCCGCGCGCTGGCATTGTGCATCGCCTGGACAAAGACACCAGCGGATTGATGCTGGTGGCGCGGTCGCGCCAGGCCATGGATCGGCTCGTGGCCATGATCGCGGCCCGAGAGGTCCGGCGCGAGTACCTGGCCATCGGCTATCGCCCCTGGCGCTTGGGCCCCCGCGTGGAGGTGCAGGCGCCCATCGGACGCGACGCGCGCAACCGTTTGCGCATGGCCACCGTGGATTTGGATCGGCAATCGGGCAAACCGGCCCACACCAGCTTGGCGTTCTTGGACAACACCGAAGAGGCTTGCTGGATACGGTGTCGCCTGCACACCGGCCGCACGCACCAAATTCGCGTCCACATGGCCCATTTGGGCCATCCACTGCTGGGCGATGCGCTCTATGGCGGTCCGATGGGCTTGGGTCTCCAACGTCAGGCGCTGCACGCCTGGCGGCTGCAGTTGTCCCACCCCATCACCGGCCAAGCGCTCCACTTTTGGGCCGATCCCCCGGCCGATTTGGCCGCCTGGTTGGCGCAACACCAGCTCGCGGTGCCACCGGCTACAATGGACTGATCGCTTGTGAAAGCCCGGTCGACCTTGGTCGACATGTCCTTTGAGGGATGCGCGCGCGCCCAATCCCACCACCGCTTCGGAACCGAACCATGAACACCCTGGATGCCAAGCGGGTCCTCGAGACCGCCTTGATCTGTTCACCCCAACCCCTGACCCTCAAAGACATGCGGGTGCTCTTTAACGACCTGCTGGGGTCCGACACGATCAAAAGCTTGTTGGAATCGCTGCAGTTGGAGTGGACGCATCGGGGCGTTGAACTGGTCTGCGTGGCCACGGGCTGGCGGTTCCAGAGTCGTCCCGAAATGCGGGAATTTCTCGACCGTCTGCACCCCGAAAAGCCCCCCAAATACACCCGGGCTGCCTTGGAGACCTTGGCCATCATTGCCTACCGCCAACCGGTGACCCGTGGGGATATGGAGGACATTCGCGGTGTCACCATCAACTCCCTCGTGCTCAAGCAATTGGAAGACCGGGGTTGGGTGGAAGTCATTGGCCACCGGGAGACCGTGGGTCGTCCCGCGCTCTATGCCACCACGCGCCAATTTTTAGACGATTTGGGGCTCTCCTCCCTGGACCAACTCCCGGTCATGGAGACACCCAACGATCCCTCGCAGGCTCTCGCCCAGCTGGGGGAGGCCTTGGAGACCTCCCAGCTGGCCATGGCATTGGACGAAAATGCCCCCGCTTCGTCATCCGACGAAACCCCAATGCCCGCCGAATCCTCTCTGGAGGAAGATGGGGTGACCGAGCCGTCTGACGCGCATACGAGCCCCGCAGGCGACCTGCTCCCCCCACCTGAACAGGCACCCGATCATGGCCACTGAGCCCAATACCTTCCAATTTGCCGATGTGGTGTCGGGCGAGTTTGACGCCCAAGCCGAGGTCGCGGCGGAGTCCGCCACCAAGCGGGTTTTGCTGCCCCAGCCGGAATCGCCCAAATTGCACAAGGTCTTGGCCCAGGCGGGTCTGGGCTCGCGCCTCGAGATGGAGCAACTCATTCTGGAGGGCCGCGTCACGGTCAACCAAGAGCCGGCCCACATCGGTCAGCGCATTCAATACGGCGATCAAGTCCGGGTCAATGGTCGCCTGTTGCGGGTGCGCATTCAGCCTCCGCCGGCGCGCGTGATCGCCTACCACAAGCCCGTGGGCGAGGTCGTCACGCACGACGATCCGCAAAACCGTCCCACCGTTTTTCGCCGTTTGCCCCGCTTGAGCCACGGCAAGTGGCAGTCGGTGGGCCGTCTCGACCTCAACACCGAGGGCTTGCTGCTGTTCACCAATTCGGGGGAGTTAGCCAACCAACTCATGCACCCACGCTTTGGTCTGGAGCGTGAGTACGCGGTGCGATCCCTCGGAAAACTCAGTCAGGAGAACAAGCAGCGCTTGATCGAGGGCATCCAACTCGAAGACGGCCTCGCCCAGTTTGGCGCCATTGAAGAAGGCGGAGGCGAGGGCAGCAACTGCTGGTATCGGGTGACGATCAGCGAGGGTCGCCATCGCGAGGTACGACGCATGTTCGAGGCCGTGGGCCATGCGGTGAGCCGCCTCATTCGCATTCGCTATGGGGCCATGGTGCTACCTCGCGGCCTCAAGCGCGGCGCGTTTGTCGAACTCTCCGAAGGCGATATCCGTGCCCTGATGCAAGCAGCGGGCATGACCGCTCCCGAAGGCAGTGGCAAACCGGTGGACCATCGCGGCGAACGCGCCCGCAGCCGCCGTCGGGGCAACAGTGGTGGCCCTCGTCCCTCGATGCCACGCCAAAGCGAGGACAAGCGGGGAGACGATCTCCCCCTGGTTTCGCGCAAGCGAGGCGGGTCGGCTAAACCCAATCAACCGGACCCCATGAAAACTTCCGTGGGGTACATCGGCGCGGAGAGCTTTCGCCAGGCCCTGGGCCGCAACAAGCGCGGGGGCAATGCCGGCAATTCCGCCCGCGCGCGTCCCAGCGGCGCGCCCCCTCGCGGGCGGCGGGGGCGCGGTTAAGGCGCACGGCTCATAAGCCTTTAGGTTGGGTTAAAATGGCGGGCTAAACACAAGTGGCGACACGCATTCGCCCAACGTCTCCCCCAACAACAGGACCTGAAAATGAGCATTGAACGCACCCTCTCCATCATCAAGCCCGACGCCGTCGCCAAAAACGCGATCGGCCAAATCTACGCCCGTTTCGAGGCGGCGGGTTTGAAGGTTGTGGCCGCCCGCATGGCCCACCTCTCGCGCGCAGAGGCCGAGGCCTTCTACGCCGTTCACAAAGAGCGTCCTTTCTTCAAAGACCTGGTCGATTTCATGATCTCCGGCCCCGTCATGATCCAAGTGCTCGAAGGTGAGAACGCCATCCTGAAGAACCGCGACCTGATGGGCGCGACAGACCCCAAGAAGGCCGCCCCTGGCACGATTCGCGCCGATTTCGCGGACAGCATCGACGCCAACGCCGTGCACGGCTCCGACGGCCCCGATACCGCCAAAGTGGAAATCGGGTTCTTCTTCGCGGGCATGAACATCTATTCCCGCTAAATCGGCTGCTGCTGCCGCAGCAACACCCCCATCCATGACGGCCAATCTGCTCGATTTTGATCTCGACGGTTTGGCCGTTTTCTGTGAGGGCCTGGGGGAGAAGCGTTTCCGCGCCACGCAGTTGTTCCGCTGGATTCACCAACGCGGGGCGCGCGACTTCGACCAAATGACGGATTTGGCCAAATCCCTGCGCGAGAAATTGCGCGGCTGCGCGGAAATCCGCCCGCTCGCGCCGCTCTCGCGGCACGATTCCGCAGACGGCACCATCAAGTGGCTTTTTGACGTGGGCGGCGGCAATGCCGTCGAGACGGTCTTTATTCCCGAAGACGACCGCGGCACGCTGTGCGTTTCCTCGCAAGCGGGATGCGCGGTCGGCTGCCGCTTCTGCGCCACCGGCCACCAAGGCTTTAGCCGAAACCTCACCACCGGCGAAATCTTGGCCCAACTCTGGTACGCCGAGCACACCCTGCGCGCCGAATTCGGGCAAACCGAGCGGGTGATCACCAATGTGGTGATGATGGGCATGGGCGAGCCGCTGCAAAATTATTCGGCCTTGATCCCTGCCTTGCGCACCATGCTCGATGACCACGGCTACGGTCTCTCGCGCCGTCGCGTCACGGTTTCCACCTCGGGCGTGGTGCCCATGATCGACCGCTTGGCACAGGATTGCCCGGTGGCCCTGGCCGTCTCGCTCCACGCGCCCACGGATGCACTGCGAGACTCTCTGGTACCCCTCAATCGCAAACACTCGCTGGATGAACTGATGGCGGCTTGTCGGCGCTACCTCGACCACGCGCCGAGGGATTTCATCACCTTCGAGTACTGCATGCTCGATGGGGTCAACGACAGCCCCGCGCACGCGCAGGCGCTCATCGACTGGGTCACGCCCCGGCGCAATCACCCCGGCGTCTCGTGCAAGTTCAACCTCATACCGTTAACCCCTTTGCGGCCTCTGGGTTGACGCGTTCCGCGCCAGCCCGGGTCAAGGCTTTTGCCGATCTCCTCACCCGCGCGGGCTTGGTGACCACCGTGCGCAAAACGCGCGGCGACGATATCGACGCCGCATGTGGCCAGCTCGCGGGTGATGTGCAGGATCGCACCGACGTCAAGAACCGGATGGCGCGTCAGCGCATCATTCCCCTCACCCAGGCGGATTCATGATGACGGGCGTGGTGCTGCGGTGGGTTGCGGTCGGACTGTGGGGGATAGGGCTGCTGGCCGGGTGCGCGGCGCCACCGCCACCGCCCAGCGCCGCCACCCTGGATATGCTCACCGTGCCCAAGCCGCAAGGCCCCCGTGCCCAGGCCATGACGCACTACGCGCTGGCCCAGGCGTATTTGGAGCGCGACCAACCCTATATCGCTCTGGAGGAAATTCGCCGTGCCTTGGAGGCCGATCCTCGATTCCCCCAGGCTTACAGCCTTCTGGGCTTGGTGCATTTGCGCAACCAGGCCACCGGACTGGCCCAGGAGAGTTTCAACCGGGCCCTCGACATGGCCACCCAACCCCCTCTGTCGGGCGATGACCTCGGTCAGGTGCAGCACCACCTCGGTTGGTCGCAGTGCCAGCAAGGTCAGTATGCACAAGGCCAAACCCAACTGGTGCGCGCGCTCTCGCAACCCGGTTTCACCCAAGCCGCTGAGGCCTGGATCGCCTTGGGCGATTGTCAGAAAATGGCGGGACAGCAAACTCAGGCACGCAACAGCTGGCTCCAAGCGCTGCGCCTGGCTCCCCAACACCCCGGCGTGCGCGCCCGACTCGATTCTGCGCAGGCCAAGTGACCCACATGAACCCCGATATCCCCATCGACGGCACCCCTGAGGCGCCCGCAGCCCCCAACGAGACGTCCGGCAGCGCCGCCACGGCGGGCGCCCTGCTGTGTGGGCTGCGCCAAAAGCACGGCTTGGCCCGCGAGAGCCTGGCCACCGCCTTGCACGTGCCCATCACCAAACTGGCGGCCCTTGAGGAAGATCGACCCGAAGATCTCCCCGACGCCGTCTTTGCCCGTGCGCTGGCCTTGGCCATCTGCCGCCATTTGCACGAAGATCCCAAACCCATTCTGGCCGCCTTGCCCCAACTCGACGCGAACCCCCTGCGCGACCACAACGCACGCGGCTTAGATACGCCCTTGCAACGCCCACACTTGCGACCGAGCCAGCGCGCCCCCAGCCATGAGACCGCGCATCGGGGCACGCGCGTCGTGGGCGTGGCGCTCCTGGGCGGCGTGCTGTTGCTCGCAGGCTTGGTGCTGCTCTGGCAGGGTTCGCAGAGCCCGGAGCTCCAGCGTGCGACCCCAGCGCGCCCGTCATCGACCTCCGGTACGGCGGCGTCCGCAGGCGGGGCAACTGCCCCCGGCGTCGCGCCTGCGCAGGAGGCGGCCTCTAACCCCGTGGTCTTGCCCGTGGAAGCCTCGCCCCGTGAGCCCAACGCGGCGGTTGGCACCACGATGGTGGTGCAACCCGTTCACTCGGCGGGCTTAGTTGCAGCCCAAGCCCGTCCCCAACCTCCCGCCATCGGAGCCTCCCATGCCCAATGACCCTCAGCA
>VEQC01000138.1 GCA_018883455.1 Limnohabitans sp.
TGGCCAAAGCTAGGGTTGTTGTAGTGCGCCCCAATCCGGGGGTCTAAGCAAACGCCATCAATGATTTGCCGCGTGTCGAGGCCGTGGGTAGCGGCATAGGTGTCGAGTTCATTGAAGTACGCCACCCGCATGGCCAAGTAGGTATTGGCAAAGAGCTTGATGGCTTCGGCCTCGGTGCTGTCGGTCAAGAGCGTGGGAATGTCCGACTTGAGCGCGCCCTCTTGCAACAAGCGCGCGAAGGTTTGGGCGCGTTCACTGCGCTCGCCGACCACGATGCGGCTGGGGTAGAGGTTGTCGTGCAAGGCGCGACCTTCGCGCAGGAATTCGGGGCTAAAAATCAAGCGATCGGTGCCCAGGCGTGCGCGCGCGTCTTGCGTAAAGCCCACAGGAACGGTGGATTTGATCACCATCACCGCTTGCGGGGCGAGTTGCATCACCTCGCGAATGACCGCCTCGACGCTACGCGTGTTGAAGTAGTTGGTTTCAGGGTCGTAATCGGTCGGGGTGGCGATGATCACATAATCCGCGCCCGTGAACGCCTCTGCGGCTTGTGTGGTCGCGCGCAGTTGGAGGGGTTTGTCGCGCAGAAAGGCGCTGATGTCGGCGTCCTCAATGGGCGAGAGGCGCGCGTTGACGCGCTCGACCTTGTGCGCCACGAGGTCAAGCGCCACCACCTCGTGGTGTTGGGCCAACAGCACGGCATTGGCAAGGCCGACATAGCCGAGTCCGGCAACAGCGATTTTCATGGGGGGTATTTTACGGACGCGGGCTGACAGGCCTGAATTTACCCAGCCACAGGGCCATGGCGAGCAAGCCCAGGGCACTCACCGTGGCCAGTCGGCCCACGTGCTCGCTCGGGTCAGCGGGCCGGTCACCCCACAAAGGCCAGACGAGGGTGAGGCCTTGCAAGCTCGCCAGGGCAATGCAGGCGCGGCTATAGGCACGAGCGGCGCCCACTTGGAAAGGGCGGTGGGCGAGGGCGGCGCTCAAGCAGGCGCTCCCCTGCCAAAGGGCCAAGGGCGCGAGGTATGTCCAAAGCCCCGTCCAAGCCGGGCCCAGCGCTCCCCACTCCAGCACCCATTCCCCCGCATAGGCCATGACCAGCACGGCCGCAAAGCCAAACAACCCCAGCCCCCATGAGCCGCCAAAGCCGCTCCGCGCCGCTTGCGCCAACGCCACCTGAGCGCCCGCGAGGTGCACCAGAGCCGGCACAAAACCCATGAGACGCAACACCGCCGCCAGGGCGCCCGTCTCGGCCGTGCCATAAAGCCGTTGCCAAACCACCAAGATAGCGGTGGCGAGCACCGCGTCGGCAAAGGTGTGCGCGAGGCGCAACAGGGTGCTGCGATCGTCGCCGCCCAAGGCGTCGAGTGCATCCTCGCTCGCCTCAGGGGAGGCCCGGGCGGCATCCAAGAGCGCCAAGCGCTCTCGCGCTTGGGGCCAGCAAGTGGCGCCCAGGGCATAACCAGCCAAGGCTGCCGCGAGCAAGAGCGGAGCCTCTGCCCCCAAGGCGATGCCCACCAGACTCAACGCCCAAGCCACCAGCGGCGGCAGTACCCGGAGGCGAAATTGCCAACGGGGCTCGGGGCTTTGCAAGGCACTGGTCTGCGCCCACAACCAGGTGAGTTGGGTGAAGGCCAAAGCGCAGACCCAGAGCAAGGCGGGCCAGACGCCTTGCGCGCTCCACCACAGCGCGATGAGGGCCAGGGGGAGCAACCAAAGCCCGCGCGCGAGACTTTGCAACCAGGCTTGTTGGGGCGTCATGACCGATTGGCCGGCGTTGGCCAGCCAACTCAAGGGGCCTTGCGCCATGGCCAGCGTGACCCAGAAAAAAGCCACTTGGCTGATGACGGAGAACTCGCCCACCACGGCGGGGGTGTAGCCCCACAACAGGGTCAAGGCGAGCAGGCCCTGCAAGCCAAACGCCAAGGTGCTGCTCACGGCAACAGCCATACGGGTGTGCGCGAGACTCATGCGGCCTCCCGCCAACAGCCTTGCGCGTCTTGGCGCAGACGTGCGAGGACCGTCCAGAGGGGTAGGCTGTCGAGCCGGCGGGTCCAAGTCCAGTCCTGCATGTCGGGCACCACAAAGGGGTAGGCCAACAAGGCCTCGCCCAAACCTTGGGCCCAATCCGACACGCGTGGCGGAATCAAGTAACAGCGCCCATCGCTGCGGGCGTTGAAGCGTTGCATCCAGGGGGTGTCGGTGCTGACCACGGGCAGGCCCACCGCGCAGTACTCCAGCACCTTGGTGGGGGTTTGGTGGCGGTAGGGTTCGGCGTCGGGCAAGAGATTCAAGCCCCAGCGGGCGCGGCGCAATTGGGCGGGGACTTCGGATTGGGGCACGCGCCCACTGTAGCCCGTCTCGGGCGGGAGCGCGCGGCGCAAGCGCTCGGGAACCTCCCCCACCAGCAACAAGCGGCGCTGGTGTTGCGCGAGCGTGTTCAAAAAGGGGAGCAAGCCGAGTAGGCGACTCATCTCGCCCAGATACACGAAATCAAATGTGGGTTCGGGCCAGTCTTGGTCGCGCGCCGCGAGGAAATCCTCCGGCACCCCCATGTCGCGCAAGGCGTAAGGCGTGCGGTCACGAAATCCCAGGCGTTGTTCCACCCATGTGTTCTGAAAAACACGGTACTGAGGCAAGGGCTGGATATGCCGTTTGAGGCGGTCCTTGAGCCACGCCAAGGGGGGCACCGACGCCGAGGCGTATTCATGGATTTGGAAGGACCGCGCCAAGCGTTGCGCCTCACGGGCAGGCACGCGCCCGCAAAACCACCACACCACTTGCGCATCATCGGGCACGCTCGCGCCATTCGCGTGAATCTGGCTCGACCACCCCAATTGCGCGACATAAGCGGCATAGGCTGCCAACTCAGGCATTGCGCTCGGGCCATTGCGCACGAAATGCAATTTCATGGCTGCAAGGCCTCCTGCCAGCGAAACACAAAGTCGCCCAAACCATGACGGTTGAGCAGTCGCGCAATATCGGCCTGGCGTTGTTCGTCGGGCAGACTCAGGGTGGCGAGCACGGCTTCGACCAAGGCGATAGGACTCTCACCCCGCGCGAGCATGTAGGGCACATCGCGTTCGTAGAGCTCGCGCAATGCGGGAATGGGTAAACCCACGCAGGGCACACCACAGGCGAGCGACTCCAGCGCAGACATGGGGCAGCCCTCATACGCCGACGTCAGCAGCGTGGCTTGCCAGGGGGTGTAGAGGCTGCGCCCATGCGGGTGCTTGCCCAAAAAATGCAATTCGCCGCGTTGCAACAAATCCAGTCCGTGGCGCGAGATCTCGCGGTGCATGGGGCCTTCGCCCACCAAGCCCAGTTGGGCCGGCACGGGCATCTCGCGCAAGACCTCCAAGGCGAAGAGGGGGCGTTTCTCGGGGGCAAAGCGCCCCACCCAACCCAAGCGCAGGGTTTCGGCCTGGGCGCCGGCTACATGCACGTGCAGGGGCTGGCCCTCGGGCAATGGCGCCAGGGCATTGGGAATCACGCGCACGCGCGGGTCTTGCCGGGCCCAGCCCATGAACTGGGTGAGTGAATCGGCGGTGGTGCGCGAGACGCACACAAAGCGGCGCACTTGTCGGTAGACGCCGCGCAACCAAGCGCGCTTGAGCCAACCGCTGCCGCTTTGGCGCAGTACATCCAAGACGGGGCCATGCACCCAGCTCACCAGCGGCTTGCCGCTGAGCGCCTGCAAGGCAACGCCGTTATACGTGGCGCCATAGTTGTGGCTCGCCAGCAGCACATCATGCCCTTGGGCCGCTTGGGTGAGTTCGCGCCAAGGCGTTTGGGCCCAGGGCAAGGCGGTCACCACCCAGCCCGCGTCCGTGAGCCCCTGCGTCAAATGGCCCACCACCGTTTGCACGCCCCCCCATTGCGGGTCTTGCAGCACAAGCAGGCGCGCCATGGTCAGCGCGCCCCTTTGCCGCTCACCAAGATGTGCAGGGTTTTGGCGGCAATCAGCAGGTCCAGGGCCAGCGAGTAATGGGTGACGTAGTACAGGTCGTAGCTGAGCTTGAGGCGGGTGCCCTCCAGGCTATCGGCGTAGCCCTGTTGCACTTGCGCCCAGCCGGTCAAGCCGGGACGGACCAAATGGCGATAAGGGTAGCTGGGCAAGGTGGTGGCGAATTCACGCACCAGCGGCACTTGCTCGGGACGCGGGCCAATGAGGCTCATCTCGCCCCACAACACGTTCCAGAGTTGCGGCAGTTCATCCAAACGGCTGCGACGGATAAAACGCCCCACGCGTGTGATGCGAGGGTCATCGGCCTGCGCGAAATGCACCCCCGGCGCTTGCAGGCCATGCACCATGCTGCGGAATTTCCAGAGCCGAAACACGCGCCCATCGCGTCCCACGCGGTCTTGTCCGAAGAGGACCGGTCCGGGCGAATCCAAACGCACCGCAAGGGCCACCCCGAACGCCAAGGGCAACCACAGAGGCGCCAAGGCGCAGACCGTGAGCACATCCATGAGGCGCTTGGCGCGGTCGTAAGCAGGGTCATGGTCTACCGCCCAAAGGGCATCGTCGCCATCGGCCGTGCTGGGCCGGCGACCACTCAACCACTCCGCAATGGTCTCCACGGTGTAGAACCGCAGATGTTGCATTTTGAGCTGTCCCATCAAGGCCGTGCGTGCGCTGCTGGGTGCTTGGTGACGGTCGAGCACCACACCGTCACAAGCGGGCAGGGGGCTATGGCTTTGCGGTTGCCAGGGTACCCATTGCAAGCGCTCGGTGGGCACGGGGTCTGGCGCCAAAGCTTTCGTCAGCAGCTCGGGCACACGTTCATCCAGGGCCAGGAGTCGCAGGGCTTGGGGTTTGACGCGGCGTTGATACCCCCAGGCCAGCCAAAGGGTCGAGACCACAAAGGCCCACAAGACCGCCGCACGCGAGTAGGGCTGTTGCACAATGGCAAAGCCCAGCGGCGTGAGGGCAAAGGGCACGAAGGTGGCGAGCCCCAGTACAGCGGTGCGTTCGGCCAGTGGCAGCATGGCGTTGCGCATCAAGAATTGACAGGCCAAGATGTAGGGAATGACGCACCACCACAGGGTCGTGGCAAATTGATAGGTCACCCACTCCGCTTGCTGCAGGAGTTGGGCCACCCAAAGGCTGGGCAGCAACAGCCACGCACCGGCGAGGCACCAGTTGAGGAGGCGATCGCGCTCACGCGTGAGGGCCGAGCCCAGCGCCGCCACGGGGCGCGTGGTGGCCGCGGCTTCCTGCAAGCATTCGCCATACACCTGCCACGTTTTCTGACCCATGGCGGTGGCGGTGAATTGTTGTTGAAAGTGTGCTTGCGCCGCGCGGCCCAGACGGCGCGCCAAATAGGGCTCATGCTGCAAGCGCAGCAGTTGCTCGGCAAAGGCTTCGGGCGTGTTGGCGCAAATCAACCCCTCCTGGTTATGCACCAGCAATTCACGCACCCCGGGCAGGTCACTGGCCACCACCGCCCGGCCAGCGCGCATACCCTCGAGCACCGTGAGCGGCAGGCCCTCGTGATCAGAGGCGAGCACCAACACGTCATGGGTGGGCAGTAGCAGGTGCGCCGCATCCACATCGCCCGCCCAGACCACCTCTTGCAGTCCCAAATGCTGCGCTTGTGCTTCCAAGCGCTCGCGCAACGGGCCATCGCCTGCGAAGGTGAGCGGCAGCTCGTGACCCAAGCGCTCACGCACCAACACCAGCGCTTGCAGCAGCAAGTCATGGCGCTTGGGGGCTTTCATGCGCGCAATCATCAGCACCCGCAGCGGTTTTTGCGCATCCGCATGGGGTTCTTGGAGGGGGCCCTCCAATGGGGTTAAGCCATTGCGCACCACATGCACCCGTCGCGGATCGATGGGCAATTGATACGCCAAGCCGCGCTCGTGGTTGGAGACGCAAATCATTTGCGTGGTCATGCCCGCGACCGCGCGCTCCGCCCAATAAACCAATTGGCGTCGCAGCCAAGGCACTTGAGGCTTGAAGCCAAAGCCATGCACGGTGTAGACTACCGGTCGGCGGGTGTGTCGGCTCGCGATGCGGGCGAGCAAACTGGCGATCGCGCTGTGGGTGTGGATGAGGTCCGGCGGCTCGGACTCAATGAGTGCAATCAAGCGCCGGGCCGCAGGCCAGAGTTGCCAAGGCCAGAGCGTTTCCACCATTTCGGGTAGGGCATGACACGACACGCCCAAGACGCTGAGTTGGTGTTCCAGCCACGAGCCGGCAGCGCCGCCAATCACCACCCGAAGGTTTACCTTGTCCTGAAGCTGGGCGCAGAGGGTGAGGATGTGGTTCTGCGCGCCGCCCATCTCCCCCTTGGTGATGACCATCAACACATGGGGCTTGGGGGTGAGTGCTGACGCAAGCGGCGCGGCGGATTGGCTTGCCAGATGGGCGGCCCAGGGGCTGCTACGCCGCCGCTGTGGCGCTGGGGTAGGCACCACTGGCGAGGCGTCTTCTTGCACTGCAGGCGTCTTCGGCGCCACCTCCGCGATCGCTTCTGACGCCGCCAGGGCTACCGGCGCGGGCGTGGCAACCGGTCGAGGGGATGGCGTAAGGGATGGCGCAGTGGAAGGCGCAGTGGAAGGCGCAGGAGCGAGGCCCTCGGGCGTTGCGGCAGGCACCACGGGCGTTGATGCGGCGCCAGCGCTCGGCTGGACCTGCGCATCGGCATCGGGCCCCACGGCATCGGGCCCCACGGCATCGGGCCCCACGGCATCGGGCCCCACGGCATCGGGCCCCACGGCATCGGGCGCCACATTCTTGGGCGTGCGCGACACCCGCGTGCGCTTGGGCTTTTCGGG